>JAIDJD010000354.1 GCA_029052375.1 Duncaniella sp.
TACACGACCAGCTCCCCGAGAACTCCGCCAGGTCTTGATCGAAGCAACGGTATCGGGTCGTAGCGGTGCGATGTAGTCAGCTTACCCTTTTTTTGTACCCGTATGCCACCCGAAAAATGCGGCGCCCCGGCAGGATAATGATCCTGTCGGGGCGCCGTGTTATCGGGGGGATGGAGCGATGACGGGGGTCAGAATGCCACAGACTTCATTGTGAGGCCCGTGGTCTCCTGCAGGCCGAAGAGCAGATTCATCGTGTGGACGGCGTTTCCGGCCGCGCCCTTGAGCAGATTGTCAATGACGGCGGTGATGAGCAGGCGTCCGTCTATCTTGTCCAGGTGGATGATGCACTTGTTGGTGTTGACCACATCCTTGAGGTCGGGAATCTTGGAGGTGATGAACGTGAAGTTGTGGTCGTCGAAATACTCATGGTATATCCTTATCACCTCTGTGAGCTCGAGCGGACACTCGAGCCACGTCACGGCCATGATGCCGCGCGAGAACGGACCGCGGACAGGCACCATGTTGAGCCGGGCGTTGAAGCTCTGCTGCATGGCCTTGAGGGTCTGTATTATCTCAGCCTCCTGGGTGTGGCGGAAGGGGCGGTAGACGACGGCATTGTCGTTGCGCCAGGCATAATGGGTGGTGGGGCGGTGTTCGGCGCCCTCGCTGGTGGCTCCGGTGAAGACGGTGGTGTTGATGTCCGAGTTCAGCAGGAGGTTCTTGGCCAGGGGGATGAGCGACAGCTCTACGGCCATGGCGAGACATCCGGGGTTGGCCACACGGCGCGCGCCGCGCACCATGGGCTTGCGGTTGAGCTCTGAGAGGCCATAGACAAAGTCGTTGCCCTCGGCCTCGAGGCGGAAGTCGCGCGAGAGGTCGATGATGCGCAGGCCCTCGGGGACGGTCATGGTCTCGAGAAACTCGCGCGTCTTGCCTGCGGGACGGCAGCAGAAGAGCACGTCGATGCCGGGGAGGTCGAGCTTCGAGGAGAAGTTCATGTCTATCTCTCCGTGGAGGCCCTGGTGGACGTCGACGATGCGCTGTCCGGCCACGGTGCGCGAGTGTACCCAGCGGAGGTCTACGTCGGGATGGTTGATGAGAATCCTTATCAGCTCGCCGGCCGCGTAGCCTGAGCCGCCTATTATGCCTGCCTTTATCATTGCTGTGCGGGGGCTGTGAGTGTTATGCTGTCTATGCCTTTCTGTATGCGGGCGACGGTCTCGCCGAGGCCGAGGAGCTCGGTGATGTCGAAGATGTGGGGGCCCTTGCACTCGCCCACGAGACAGAGGCGGAAGGCGTTCATGACGTTGCCGAGGTGGTAGCCCTTGTCTGCCACCCACTGGAGCACTATGGGCTCGGCCTCGGCGCTCTTGAACGAAGGGAGCCCCTCGAGCACACCGATCAGCTCGGCCATGATGGCGGGGGTGTCCTCTTTCCAGCGCTTGCGGATATCCTTCTCGGCGTAGGTCTCGGGAGCCTTGAAGAAGAAGCGGGCCTGGTCCCAGAGGTCGGCCACAAAGTTGATGCGGCTCTTGAGCAGGCCTGCGGCGCGGGCTATGTAGGCGTCGCCAAAGCCGGCGGGGTCTATGCCGTTCTTCTCGAGCACGGGCTTGAAGAGCTCGGCGAGACGCTCGTCCGAGACCTTCTGGAGATATTCGTGGTTGAACCAGCGTCCCTTCTCGTAGGCAAACTTGGCGCCGGAGCGCGAGCAGTGGTCAAAGCCGAATTTCTCTATCAGCTCGTCCATCGACATTATCTCGGTGTCGTCGCCGGGATTCCAGCCCAGCAGGGCCAGGAAGTTGATGACAGCCTCGGGGAGATAGCCGCTCTCGCGGTATCCGGCCGAGACGGCGCCCGTGGCGGGGTCGTGCCACTCGAGGGGGAAGACAGGAAATCCCAGGCGGTCGCCGTCGCGCTTGGAGAGCTTGCCCTTGCCGTCAGGCTTGAGCAGGAGGGGGAGGTGGACAAACTCGGGACGGGTGTCGCTCCAGCCGAGAGCCTCGTAGAGCAGGACGTGGAGCGGAGCCGAGGGGAGCCACTCCTCGCCGCGGATGACGTGCGAGACCTCCATCAGGTGGTCGTCGACGATGTTGGCCAGGTGGTATGTGGGCAGGTCGTCGGCACGCTTGTACAGCACCTTGTCGTCGAGGACAGAGGAGTTGATCACCACCTTGCCCCTGAGCAGGTCGTTGACCTCCACGTCGCGTCCCGGCTCGATGAGGAAACGCACCACGTAGGGGGCGCCGCCGTCTATGAGGGCCTTGACCTCCTCGGCGGGCATCGACAGAGAGTTGCGCATCTCCATGCGCGTGGAGGCGTCGTACTGGAAGTTGGCCTTGCGGGCGCGCGCCGCCTCGAGCTCTTCGGGAGTGTCGAAGGCATAGTAGGCCTTGCCGTCGTCGAGGAGCTGCTGTACATACTTGCGATAGATGTCGCGGCGCTCGCTCTGGCGGTAGGGGCCGTGGTCGCCGCCTGCGCCGACACCCTCGTCTATCTTGATGCCGAGCCAGTCGAGAGCCTCTACGATATATTCCTCCGCGCCGGGCACAAAGCGGTGAGAGTCAGTATCCTCGATGCGGAGGAGCATCTCGCCTCCGTTGCGGCGGGCGAAGAGATAGTTGTAGAGGGCCGTGCGGACCCCGCCGATGTGGAGGGGGCCTGTGGGAGAGGGCGCAAATCTTACGCGTACTTTTCTTTCCATGCAATATTCTGTGGTGAGGGGCCGGCGTGCCTGAGGCCGACATCGGGTCCGGGCCGAGGTCTGAGGCCCCGCGGTTTATGACAAATTGAGTGGTACAAATTTAATTAAATTTTGGGGCATATACGGCATTTTAGCAAAAAAAGTTGTATTTTTGTATTTCAAAAGTGTCTACGCTATGGACAACGACAAGCAACCCTACGTGCCTGAGCCCGCCATCGGCCGCCTCCCCTGGTATCTGGCCTGCATCTCAAAGATGAGGGCAGACGGTGTGGAGTATGTCTCATCCACCGCTATCTCAAACCAGCTCAACGTGGACTCTTCCCAGATAGCCAAAGACCTTTCGTATCTGAACATCAAGGGGAAAACCCGCATAGGATATGACGTAAGACAGCTCGAGGAGGGCCTCAACGACTTCCTCGGATTCCACCGCCGCCACAACGCCGTGATGATAGGCGTAGGCAGTCTGGGACGCGCCCTCATCACAGACTCGGGCCTCCAGCGATACGGCCTCAACATCGTGGCCGGATTCGACGTAGACCCCGCCAAGGTGGGCACCTCGATAGAGGGCATCCCGGTATGTGCCCTCGGCGAGCTCGCCAGCATGAAGGAGAAGCTCAAGGCCGAGATAGCCATCATAGCCGTCCCCGCCAACAAGGCCGCCGAGGTGGCACGGATATGCACCGACGCCGGCATCAAGGCGCTGTGGAACTTCACCCCCTTCCACATCAAGGCATCGGAGGACGTCACCATACAGAACACCTCGATATATGCCCACCTGGCGGTGATGTACAACCGCATGAAGGACAAGCAGGCCTGAGAATCACGTCACCACAACCACTCCACCCCCCCACACCGATGAAGATAATCACCATTGGAGAGCATGACGCCGACTTCAGCCCCGAGTCGGCCCTGCTGTTGCCCGGCAGACCGATGTTTCTGCCCGAGCTTGCCGAGGGCGAGAGCGTCAGCCTTCAGCCCTGCGTGGCCGTGAGGGTCAACAGGCTCGGCAAGAGCGTCTCCGAGAAGTTTGCACCCCGCTATATCGACGCCATGGCCCCCGCCCTGCGCATGATATTCGAGCCCGACCTCACCCCCGGCCTACACTCGGGCATGGACTCGACCGTCTATGTCGGCGACTGGCGCCCCGCCCTGCCCACACTGATGAAGGCCGGAGACACCGCCATCGACCCCTCGCCCGTCACACCCGGACGCATAGCCGAGGCCCTGGCCCGCGTCAGCCGGCTGACCACCATGAAGATAATGACTAATACCCAACTGACGCTGACCACCAACAAACGCGTGTTGAACTAGGTGGTCGCCGTATCA
>JAIDJD010000355.1 GCA_029052375.1 Duncaniella sp.
CGCGGCGTCGTGGCGGCCCGCAACCGCATCGTGGCCATCACCGACGCCAAGCGCGGCGCACTCCGCACCCTCGCCACCGAGGAGGGATACAAGACATTTGTCATCGCCGACAATGTAGGCGGCCGATTCTCCGTGCTGACTCCCGTAGGTCTCCTCCCCATAGCTGTTGCAGGCTTTGACATCCGCGCCCTCATCGACGGCGCCGCCGAGATGGAGAAGGCCACCAACGCCGCCGATATGTCCAACCCCAGCTACCTCTACGCTCTCACCCGCAACGCACTCTATCAGGCAGGCAAGAAGATCGAGATTCTTGTCAACTACAATCCCAAGCTCCACTTCATCGGCGAGTGGTGGAAACAGCTCTACGGCGAGAGCGAGGGCAAGGACTTCAAGGGCATCTATCCCAGCTCGGTAGACAACTCCACAGACCTCCACTCGATGGGCCAGTGGATTCAGGAAGGCGAGCGCATCATCTTCGAGACTGTCATCTCTGTGGCAGAACAGAAGCACGAGAAGCTCATCCCCTCTGACACAGCCAACCTCGACGGCCTCAACTACATCGCCGACAAGCACATCGACGAGGTCAACAAGATGGCTGAGCTCGGTACTCGCATCGCCCACGTGGACGGCGGTGTCCCCAACCTCCTCATCACCCTTCCCGCTCTCCAGGAGAAATATCTCGGCCAGCTCATCTACTTCTTCGAGAAGGCTTGCGGAATCAGCGGTTATATCCTCGGCATCAACCCCTTCAATCAGCCCGGCGTAGAAGCCTACAAGCGCAATATGTTCGCGCTCCTCGCCAAACCCGGCTACGAGAAGGAAACCGAGGCCATCAAGGCTCGTCTCTGATAGGTACACACCATAAAGCCTGACTTAAAAACAACTTCCCTCCCGGGCGGACAAGTATCCGGCCCGGGAGGGATTTTATCATGCAAATATAATCTCAGGCTCAGTCGAAAGTGCAGGGAAGGGCCGAGAGCTGGTAGACAAGGGTCTCGCCCATACGCTTGTGGCCGAGGTTGTTGGGATGAAGCCTGTCGGTACCCGCATTATTGAAATATCGGGACATCTCGTCGTGCAGAGGATACAGGCCGCAGAGGCCGCCAAGGTCGATGACGGGGACGCTCCACACCTGTCCGGCCTCCTTGACTGCGTCTACGTAGGCCTGGAGATACTCGCCGCATCGGTTGTGATACTCCTCGCCGCACTGCCAGTTCTTGTCGTTGGCATAGAATCCTGAGCGGTGGATGGGGGTGAGCAACACAATCTGCTTGGTGGGATAGAGGCGCTTGAGGCTGTCGAGGGCAATGTTGATGCGTCCGCGGTAGGTCTTGGCATCCATATCGGGAGTGCGCTTCATGCGGTATTCAGGACGTTTCTCATAGCGGTGTCCATACTCGGTGTCCTCCATCTCTTCCACGTACCACCGTCCGAGAGGCACGGCGTTGTTGTAGTCGTTTGTACCCATGAAGATAAGTATGGCGTCGACATCCTGGCCATGCTCGGAGCTGAGCAGCCCGGCCTGACGGGGCACATCGTCCCACTGGCGGCCGCTGACACCATAGACCCAGGGGGTGATGCCGAGACGCTCCTGGAGCACAGCCCAGTATTTCTTGCTGGCGGCCTTGTTTCTCGGATCTGTAATCGAGTCGCCTATGAAGGCGACCTTCTTTCCCGCCCAGGGATGAGGGAGCGGGGCCTGCGTGACGCACGGAAGTGCCAGGGCAAGGCCCAGCACGAGACATAACAATTTCTTGATCATAGCTGTTTTCAGGTATTTAAGTTTTTCGCAAAGTTACCATTTTTCCGGCGCGTGACAAAAAAGGCGGCGTCCCTTTTGCTCAGGGGCGCCGCCTTTTCAGGAAATGAGAGAGAGGGAGAACGGGTTCAACGGGACGAAAGGTCTACGGCATATATGCCGCGCTTGCCCGTGGGGTAAAGGCCGCGCACTATCATCACCTTTTCGTCGGTGTTGCCGCGCATGATGGCCTTGTACATTTTCTCGATATCCTCCTGAGAGGACATACGTGTATCGTTGATAGAGACTATCACAAACCCTTTGCGGATGCCGGCGTCGGCAAAGACGCCCTCTTCCACGTGGGCCACCTGGACACCACTGTCGATGCCGAGCTGGCGCAGAAGAGCCTTGTCGGCCTTCTTGAAGGCAACGCCGAGGTCTGCGAAGTCTCCGGCCTTGGTGACCGAGGTATTGCCCTGGGGATTGAGGAGCTTGATGTCCACGCTGTGGCGCTTGTTGTCTCGGATATACTCAACCTTGACCTTGTCGCCGGGACGGTATTTGGATATCTGCTCCTGGAGCTGGGCCGAGTTGTCTGTGGCCACGCCGTTGACAGAGACTATCACGTCGTCTTCCTGTATGCCGGCCTCGCGGGCAGAGGAACGTTCGCTGACAGCTCCGACATAGACGCCCTTGCTGACGGCCGTGATGCCCTTTTCGCGAGCGATGTCGGCGGTTAGGTCAGAGATAGAGACGCCGAGCATGGCGCGCTGTACGGTGCCGAACTGGCGCAGGTCGCTGACAACCTTCTTGACTATCGAGGTGGGTATCGCAAAGGAGTATCCGGCATAGTTGCCCGTCTGTGAGTAGATGGCTGTGTTGATGCCTATGAGCTCGCCGGAGAGATTGACAAGGGCTCCGCCTGAGTTGCCGGGATTGACGGCCGCGTCGGTCTGTATGTAAGACTCAATGCCCATGGGGCGGGAGTGAGACACGCCTGAGATGCTGCGGCTCTTGGCCGAGACAATGCCGGTGGTGACCGTGGATGTGAAGCCGAAGGGGTTGCCCACGGCAAGCACCCACTCGCCCACTTTGAGCCCCTCGCTGTCGCCCATCGGTATCACGGGGAGCTCCGTAGCGTCAATCTTTATGAGGGCAAGGTCTGTGGAGGGGTCTGTCCCTATGACAGTAGCGTCGAATGTGCGGTTGTCGTTGAGTGTAACCTCGAGACGCTCGGCCTCGTCTATCACGTGATTGTTGGTCACGATATATCCGTCCTTGGATATTATGACGCCTGAGCCGAGTCCGCGCTGCTGCTCGCGAGGCTGTTGCTGGGGCTGACGCTGCTGAGGCTGGCCGAAGAAGTATTCGAGGAACGGATCGCCGAAGAAGCCCTGGCCCCCACCCTGGCCGTAGCCGCGCGGTGTGGAGAAGCTCTTGATGGAGACCACTCCGTTGATGGTGCTCTCGGCGGCCTTGGTGAAGTCATTGGCCGGAGTGACTGAATTGGCCACGGTGAAGAACGAGCCTCTCTCGGGAGCCTGCTCGGACGCTATGGCCTGTATGTTGTCGCTTGTAAGGGCGTTGACTGTGACAGCCGTGACAGCCGAGCAGACTACAGCTGTGGCGGCGGCCATGAGGATGTATTTCATCGGTGTCTTCATGCGATTGCGTTTTGTTGAAGATTGATATGAATGTGGTGAGTTATGTTTTTTGTTATATTAGACTGCAAAAATAGCGCAATGTTACATTCGACGAGCAAAGATTAATCTAAATTAATAGTAACCAGATGATTTTAAGGAATATTTGCGACCTGCAGAATGTCATTTCATAAAAATTATTTAATTTTGCAATGTCATGACACGTCATTTTCTATTCTCCCTGCTGCTTCTGTCAGCCATGTCAGTCCTTGTCGGTTGCAAGTCTTCCAGACAAGCCGCATCTGCGTCCGGATGGGAACAAAAAGCCTCTCCCGGCCGGCCGTCAGACCGCCCTCTGCCTGTCCCCGACAAGTCGCTCCCATCCGGCCGTCTGATAGCCGAGGCCGAGAGCTGGCTCGGTGTGCCATACAAATACGGAGGCAACGACCGCAAGGGCGTCGACTGTTCCGGCCTCGTCCTCCAGGTCTACCGCCAGGCGCTCAACATCTCCATGCCGCGCAACTCCAAGGCCCAGAAAGACTTCTGTACGCCTGCCAAGACGTCAGAGCTGCTCCCCGGCGACCTTGTGTTCTTCGCCACAGGCCGAGACCGCTCCAGAGTCTCGCACGTAGGCATCTACCTCGGAGACAACCGCATGATACACGCCTCGACCAACGGCGTTGTGGTCAGCGACATCACAGTCCCCTACTACACCCGCACATTTGCCGGAGCAGGATTTGTGGGACAATACCGTGCAATGATCGACGACGCCGGCAGGCGCAAACATGACGACAACCTCGCCATGGCCGACAGGAAAACAAAGAAGAAAGAGAAGGCGAAGGGAAAGCCCCGGCCCGAACCGGAGTCAAGGCCTGCTCCAAAGCCTGAGCCAGACCCATGCCCCGAACCAACAGAGCCCCTCAACCCTGCCCCGGCCATGGAAGAGCCTGCCGGAAGAGCGCCTGAGCCTGTCACGACACAGCCTGCAGCCCCCGTCCCGGCTTCAGAGCCGCGGCCGGCCGCAGAGCCGGCAGTATCTCCTCTCCCTGTGGCCGCGGCGACGGCTCAGCCCCAGGCCGAACCCACCACAGAAGACGCCCGCCGCGCCGTGCGCTCAAATCTAAAAGAGAAGAAGCTCAACCAACAGTAACGAGATGAATCAACCTGACCGCAACTCAAGACCGGAAATACACGATATCGGCAGCCTCGTGCTCGAAGACGCCAAGACAGAAACACTCCCCAACGGCATCACCCTCCACATAGTAGAGGGCGGAGACAGCAGTCTCTGCCGGCTCGGCATACTCCTGCCCGGAGGCATCATGGAACAGCCCGCCCCGGGTATATTCCGCGCCGTGGCCTCGCTGTTGCCCGAAGGCTCTGAGGAAACCCCGGGCAACCTGATGTCCGAAAGCCTCGAGACCAAGGGAGCATGGACCGGAAGCTCGGTCACCACCCACCATACGCTTGTCAACATCTACTGTCTCGACACAGTCTTCAACGACATACTCCCCCTGGCCCGCCAGATGGCCTTCTCGCCCGGATTTGACCCCGACCTGACAGCCCGCACCCTGAGACAGATCAGCTCGCAGGCCCTGCTCGACCGCCACAAGGTGATGGCCAACGCCTCACGGGCCCTCATGCAGAGGCTCTACGGCAAAACCTCGCCCATGGCCATGAGCATAGACCCCGAAGAGATACTGAAGACAACCTCCGGGAAGCTGAGAGAAGCCCACCTGTCGCGCCTCGACCTCTCCAAGACACACCTCTACCTGGCCGGCTCTGTCAACGAGCAGATGGTCGGCGCCCTCAAGGCCGAGTTTGGCACAATCAGCACAGATGTCAGCTTTGATTTCAAGCCTGTCACAATGTCAGGCGCAGAGAGCGGAGAGATTTTCACAGAGGTGGAGGGCGCCGTGCAGAACGCCATCATAGCCTCGCTTCCCTGCCCAGGCAGGCTCGACCCCGACTTCTACAACGCCCGTTTCGCCACCATAGCCCTCGGCGGTTATTTCGGCAGCCGTCTGATGAAGAATATACGCGAAGACAAAGGCCTCACCTACGGCATCGATGCACAGCTCTACGC
>JAIDJD010000356.1 GCA_029052375.1 Duncaniella sp.
CTACATGGGATTCTACACACACGAACTGGCCGAGAGACAGAAGTATCTCTATCCGCCGTTTGTCCGAATTATCTACATCTACCTGAAACACAGAGACCCCGCAAGGCTCGAGACTATGGCCGCCTCGATGGCGGCGCGTCTCAGGCAACTTTTGGGGACACGCGTCCAGGGCCCGGAGGAACCCTCTGTGGCAAGGGTGCAGAACCTGTATATCAGACGCATAATGCTCAAGATTGAGAACGACGCGTCCATCTCTAAGGTGAAACAGCTGCTCAGGGATGTGAGGATAGAGATGACCAACAGCAAACAGCTGTCAGGAGCCGTGGTCTACCAGGACGTCGACCCAATGTAGGCGTATGCACACCGCCACCGCCGCAAAGGCCCCGAGAATGTCGGCCGCGGCATCCCACGGGTCATTGCCGCCACGGCCCAGAGACATCACGTCCTGAAGCCACTCTATGCCGACGCCGGCAAGCGCAGAGAACGCCCCGGCGAGCAAGGCTCCGCGCAGGCCCACAGGAACCCCGGCCCGCCACCGGTCAAATATCCACACCCCGGCAAGAGCGCCGAACATGATGAAATGCACCACCTTGTCGGCTCCCTCAAAAAGATGAACCCCGTCGCCCACAGGCCTCGGCAGCAACGTCAGATAGAGAACGAACGCCGCCACAATGGCTGTGGGCTGGTATGGGGGAAAGAATTCAAGCCTGAGCTTTGACATCAGTCTTAACTTGAGCTCGGCCTGACGGTCAACGCTGGGCCACAAGAATGGCCGAGGCGGCCTCGCGGTAGGCCATGAGACCCTGCTCGTCGGCGGGCACCACGATGCGCGAGCCGTCGGCTGCGGGGAGCGAGAGATGGTTGTCGTCCACGAAGGTCATCAGCTCGTAGCTCGTGCCGTCGGGCATCACAGCCGACCAGCTCATCTCCTTGTCGTCATAGTCGAGGCGGATAGGCTCCATGGCTCCGTCCTCGCGAGAGATGGTGTATCCCTTGCGGTCTGCCTCCACCAGATAGCGGCCGTCCTCGCCCTCGATGACCCTCTTGCCTGAAGCTACGGGATTGTCTCCGCTCCAGAATTCGATGGAGTTGAACACGATGGCGTCGGCGATGAGAGACACCTCGTAGACGGGGATGATGCAGAAGGCGATGAAGACAAGCTCGTTGACCACCTTGCCGCCCACCTGCTTGTTCCAGCCGAGGAGCTTGTTGGAGAGCGAGAAACTGCCTATGCACGAGCAGAGGGGTGTCGAGGCGATAGCCACTGCGAGCGCCACGGGGATGAATGTTTTCTTCATAAACGTTGTGGACAATTTAATGTTAAACGTGAGTTCTGTAAAATATGCTTTATGCTTTGGTCTTGGCTTTTGAGTAATAGGCATAGACGCGGTTGACGTAATCGTAGGTCTCGCGTCCGCGCGAGTAGCCGTATTTCACCACAGGGTCGCGGTAATATCTCGGATTTGACTTCCAGAGTATAGCCTTGGCCACATTGCCGTCCCATTTCTGCGGATTCAGCCCATACTTCCGCGCCAGCGCGATGGCGTCCATCACATGGGCCGCGCCCGAGTTGTAGGCCGCGATGACAAACTTCTTGCGTTCGGCCGGGTCGGGCACCTTGGACTTGAACTGGTTGTCAAGGTCGCGGAGTATCTTCAGGGCGGTCTCTACGGCCACCTCCTTGTTCATCACGGCCTTCGGTGTCTGGCCATACCCCTTGGCTGTCCTCGGCATTATCTGCATCAGGCCGCGGGCGCCGGCCCACGAGACAGCCGTAGAGTCGAACCGGCTCTCGACAAAGGCCTGCGAGGCCAGCAGGCGCCAGTCCCAGTCGAAATCGGGCGCATAGCGCTTGAAGATATGGTCGAACGGAGACATCTGCCCCGGAGCGAACGCATAGCGTCCTCCGCCCTCGTTCTTGCTCATCTAGAAGTATCTCTTGAGCAAATGAGCCTGCCCGGCACGGTTGGCGTCGGTGTCGAGCCAGGCGTCTATGCTGTCGCCGAGCCACTTCTTGCCGGGCGCCACGGCCCATGCAGACCTCTGCTCGAAACTCAGCGGCATCGTGATGTCGAGGTCGTTGTAGTAGGTCTTGTTGATGCGGGCTATGTCGCTGTCCACGATGGTCAGCGGGATTGTGCCGTTGCTCACCATGGCTATCAGGTCTTCCGTTATCATCGTGTCGCGGTCCACGGAGTGGATTCTGATGCCTCCGCCGAGCTCCTCGTTGAGGTTGCGGATGCGGGCCTCGTACTTAGACTCGGCCTCGACATACACATCCTTGCCCACGAGATCTGTGACATCGGTTATAAGCTCCTCCCCGCCCTTGCGTGGCTGGACCAGCACCTGGGTAGTGATGTTTTCCGGTCCGCAGGCCACAACCTTCTCCTTGTACTCGGCCGTCACCGGCACCTCGTAGGCTATGAGGTCCACGACTCCCGAGTCGAGCATCTCTACGGCTCGGGCCAGCGTAGGCGCTATCTCGAGCTTGACAGACAGCCCTTTGTCGGCCGCCATGGCGGTGAGGAGCTCGTAGTCGTATCCCATCTCCTGGCCGCGGTAGATGAAGTATGAGGCCGGGCTGTAGAGAGTGGCCACCCTGAGAGTGTCCGGGAGACGGCGGGGCCCCTCTGTCTCTGTGCCGTTCTCTCCGCCCCCGCCACGGCAGGATAGGAAAGAAGGCACAACGGACAAGAGCAGAATAACCGAAACGAGAGAGAGGAGAGTCTTTTTCATAGGTCGCGGTCTTGAATCAGAAAGAGAGGGAGTGAGGTTATGACCTCGGGCAGAGCGTCAGTATTCGAACGTTCCTTCTTCGGTCTTTATGGTCAGGCGGTTGGCGGGAGCGTCCTCCACACGGCCGACGATGCGGGCGGGGATGCCGAAGCTCTCCGAGATGGCTATCACCTCGGCGGCCTTGTCCGGGGATACGTATATCTCCATGCGATGGCCCATGTTGAATACCTTGTACATCTCCTCCCAGGGTGTCCCGCTCTCGCGGCGGATGAGGTCGAAGAGAGGAGGCACGGGGAAGAGGTTGTCCTTGATGACGTGCTTGTTCTCCACAAAGTGCATCACCTTGGTCTGGGCGCCGCCGGTGCAGTGTACCATGCCGTCGATGGCAGGGCGCATCTCAGAGAGGAGACGCTTGATGACGGGCGCATAGGTGCGTGTGGGCGAGAGCACGAGCTGGCCTGCATTGAGGGGAGTGCCCTCCACGGGATCGGTGAGACCGCACGAGCCTGAGTAGACGAGGTCTTCGGGGACGGCGGCGTCGTAGGTCTGGGGATACTTCTCCCCCACCCGCTTGGCAAAGACGTCGTGGCGGGCCGAGGTCAGGCCGTTGCTGCCCATGCCTCCGTTGTACCCGGTCTCGTAAGTGGCCTGTCCGAACGAGGCGAGGCCCACGATGACGTCGCCGGCCTTGATGTTGGCGTTGTCGACGACGTCGGCACGGCGCATACGGCAGGTAACGGTAGAGTCAACGATGATGGTGCGCACGAGGTCGCCGACGTCGGCGGTCTCGCCGCCTGTCGAGTATATGCCAACGCCCATCTCGCGGAGGCTGGCCAACAGCTCTTCCGTGCCGTTGATGATGGCCGATATCACCTCGCCGGGTATGAGATTCTTGTTGCGCCCGATGGTCGAGGAGACAAGTATGTTGTCTGTGGCACCCACGCAGAGCAGGTCGTCGATGTTCATGACCAGGGCGTCCTGGGCTATGCCGCGCCACACGCTGAGGTCGCCGGTCTCGCGCCAGTAGGCATAGGCGAGAGACGACTTGGTGCCGGCGCCGTCGGCGTGCATTATGTTGCACCACTCGGGGTCGCCGCCGAGTATGTCAGGGATTATCT
>JAIDJD010000357.1 GCA_029052375.1 Duncaniella sp.
GACGCCAGATGAACCGCCTGCTGCAGGGCGACGTCGGCAGCGGCAAGACCCTCGTGGCACTGCTGACGATGCTCATAGCCCTCGACAACGACACACAGGCCTGCCTGATGGCTCCGACCGAAATCCTGGCCACACAGCACTGGGAGACCCTCTCCAAGATGGTGGCCCCGATGGGCATCAACGTGCGCCTCCTCACGGGCTCGACACGCGCCAAGGCGCGCCGAGAGATACACAGCCAGCTCGAGGACGGCTCGCTCCACATCCTTGTAGGCACACACGCCGTCATAGAGGACAACGTCAAGTTCAAGAACCTCGGATGCATCATCATCGACGAGCAGCACCGCTTCGGCGTGGCCCAGCGCGCAAGGCTCTGGAACAAGAACACCACCCTGCCCCACGTCCTGGTGATGACAGCCACCCCCATACCGCGCACCCTGGCCATGACCGTCTACGGCGACCTCTCGGTCAGCGTCATCGACGAGCTTCCCCCCGGCCGCAAGCCGGTGGTGACCCTCCTGCGCTACGACGAAAACCGCTTCGAGACATACTGCGGCATAGGGCGCCAGCTGAAGCAGGGACGCCAGGTCTACATCGTATATCCTCTGATCGAAGAGAACGAGAAGCTCGACCTCAAGTCGCTCGAGGAGGGATACGAACAGATATGCGACACCTTCCGCGACTATCGCGTCGCATACGTCCACGGCAAGATGAAACCCGAGGAGAAAGACCACCAGATGACCCTCTTCGCCACCCACCAGGCCGACATCCTCGTCAGCACCACAGTGATAGAGGTGGGCGTCAACGTCCCCAACGCCACCACCATGGTGATAGAGAACGCCGAGCGCTTCGGCCTCTCTCAGCTCCACCAGCTGCGCGGACGCGTGGGACGAGGCGAGGGACAGAGCTTCTGTGTGCTGATGACCAAGCGCAAGATAGCCCGCGACACACGCAAGCGCCTCGAGCTGATGACACAGACCACCGACGGATTTGTCATAGCCGAGGCCGATATGCAGATGCGCGGCCCGGGAGACATCGAAGGGACACAGCAGAGCGGCATCCCGTTCGACCTGCACATAGCCAACCTCGCCCAGGACGGACAGATAGTGCAGATGGCCCGCGACGCCGCCTGTGCATGGCTCGATGCAGACCCGCGCTTAGAGAGCCCGTCGGGACGACTGATGGCGGCCCAGCTGCAACGACTCTCGACCCGCACGCGGGACTGGTCTCAGATATCCTGATTGCGGCGGCAGACAGACGCCCCCCCTTAACAGTAGGCGAGACTTTTAACACTCTCCGTTCACATTTTTTATTCTCTTTTTTGACAGGAGGCTCTGACAAAACAGCCTCCTGCGTTGTTCTACTGTAGAAAGAAGTAAAAGACAAAGCTCCCGGACGGGAGTAGTGGTTACATCCCTCGTCCTCCTGACCGAGTTGTGAAACTGGGTTTTGAGGCTCTCATAAATAAATAGTTGAAACGTGAGGAGCGGTTTGCAGCAATCCGGCTGCAAACCGCTTTTCATTTCCATCCCGCCGCCGGGTGGGGATATACGTCACGAAGCCGGGTGCTCACGCATCCGGCTTCGACAATCTAAACCAAAAATACCATTAAATCAATACCTAAACATGAATATCTTAAACCAATCTTAATCTGTCTTAGATACCTTTATCGGAGTCTTCGGGGCTTTCGTTTTCCCTTCCGACATTGCAAATTTAGCGGCCCGTCGCCGGACAGCAAATTTTTTCTCAAAAAAAATTGCAAAGAAAAAAGCCACAGACAGTCGCCGTGGCTTTTATATTTTGACAGTCAGAGAGTTGAGTGCGCAGGCTAAAAATTACAATAATGTTACAATCCTGAAATTGTTACAAAATCAATCTCTGTCCTTGTCCTGACGGGCGGTCTTGCCGATGCGGAATATGTCGAGAAAGCGTCCGATGTACGGATCGAGGCGCGTGGACCTGAACACAAAGTGGCGCTGAAGCAGGAAATTCCAGCACAGCGACACCATAAGAGCCACGAAAAGCCTCGCGGCCAGGAATGTGCCGTTGTTAGATATCGTGGCCACCTCGTCCTGCAGCCACTGCCAGTCCTTGACGAAATAATAGACCACCTGGGTGCCGAAGCTGTTGAGCAGCAACGAGCCGGCCCACACGAACGCAAACTTGAACAGAGCTGTCCGCCACTCCACACCATAGGCATGGAAAGTAAACCTGTAGTTGATGATGCAATTGAACACACCCCCGATGAAGGCGCCGATGGCCGTCGACAGAAACGGGGTGAGATGCAGCAGCGAGAAGGCAAGGAACGCACACAACGTGTCTATCCATCCGCATACCTGCGAGGACACGCTCGAACGCATCAAGGTGAAGAACAACCCGTCGCTGTTGAGCAGCTTGTCCTTTACCTTCCCGAGCTTAGCCTTGGCTCCCTTTCGCGCCTTGCTCATCAGACATGGTTTGGGCACAGGCCCGCAGTCTCTCCCTTACTGACGCTTCTTATCGAAAGGCTTCAGCGGGTCTATCTTGGCCAGAGCCTTGAGGTCCTTGACCATCGACACTATATATATCAGATACAGCGCGGCCGCTACGATAGCGCCGAGACAGTCGTAGACCGAAAACTCAAGGCCGCCGATCCCGAGAGATACATCCTCGAGAGGCAGATACATATAGAGGATGCAGACGGCGATGATGATGAGGCGCATCTCTGTCGGGCCGAGGCTGGCATAGGTGAGACGGAACTTGTCCATCACGATGGTCGAGAGATAGGTATAGATAGAGAGGCAGAGATACCCGCCCATGATGAAGAGAGATATGCTCAGGTCCATCAGGGGCGACAGTCCGAGACCGATACAGAAGAGACACGTGGTGAGGGCGTCGAGAGAATGGTCTATGAAGAAGCCATACTTGGGGCGCTGTGTCTGGCGGACACGGGCCAGCGTGCCGTCCAGGCTGTCGCCGACCCAGTTGACTACAAGGCCCAGGAAGGCCAGCCAGAAATAGTTGACGTTGCATTGTGCCAGCCAGCAGAAGGCGGCATATATCACAGCTCCGGCTACGCCAAGGTAGGTGAGCATATCAGAGGTAACCCACGAGGGCATACGGTCTGCGAGCCACACGAGGGCCTTCTTCTCGGCGGCGTTGAGAAGAGAGGTCTGTATGCGCTCGGCTTTTTCATTTCCCATGATCTTAAGAAATTATATTGTTGATAATGTATTGGTTGGCGGACGGCCCGGACGCCTGAGCGGCGACGGACACTAAATCTATTGCAAATATAAATATAAATTTTCGATTTCCCATCCGGCGCACGCCGATTCCGCACACCGGACCTCGGGCCCGCACCTCAGGAGCCCGGCTCGCCGGCAGGCTTCTCCTGCACGCGTATCAGGTCGAGGCGGGTGGCAGAGGCTTCGACGATGGTGAAGAGCAGGCCGTCTATCTCGACAGCCTCATCCTTGGCAGGGATAGAGCCGGTAGAGTGCATTATGTATCCCGCAAGGGTCTGGTATTCATCGTCCTCGGGGATGTCGAGGCGAAAGTCCTCGCGGAGTGCGCGCACCTCAACGCGCCCCGAAAACTCATACACGCCGGGCGAGACCTCCTTGGCCGTGAGCGCGTTCTTGTCGTGTTCGTCCTGGATGTCACCGAAGATTTCCTCTACAAGGTCTTCGAGGGTCACGAGGCCGGCCGTGCCGCCAAACTCGTCGACGACCACAGCCATAGAGCGCTTCTCTGAGAGCAGGCGGCGCATCATGGTGTTGGCCAGCAGGGTCTCGGGAGCATAGAGCACCTCCTTGACGTGCTCCTTCCAGTCGCTCTCGGGGTCGAAAAGCTCGGAGACGTGGACATAGCCTATCACGTTGTCGATGTCTCCCTCGTAGACGATAATCTTGCTGCGCCCCGACGAGGTGAACAGAGCCGAGAGCTCCTCGCGGGAAGTGTCTTCGATGTTGACGGCCACAAGCTCGTTGCGAGGCGCCATGCAGTCCTTGAGCTGTGTCGAAGAGAAGTCGAGGGCATTGTGGAATATCTTCACCTCGTTCTCCACCTGCACCTCGGCGGGATTCTCGAGGTCGTCAATCTTGGCGTCGAGATATTCGTTGAGCTCGTTGATGGAGAGCACGCCCAGACGCGTGTCCTCGGCCTTGATGCCGGCGAGCTTCATCAGCATCCGCGAGAGCCAGGATGTGAAGGCTGCTATGGGCCAGAGCACTATATAGAAGAAGTAGACCGGCAGGGCGAACACCTTGAGCGAGGCGTTGGGATTGATGCGGAACACCGACTTGGGTATGAACTCGCCCGTGAAGAGAATCACAAGCGTCGATATCAGCGTCTGCAGCAGCAGGATGACGGCCTGATTGTCCGAGACATGGTCTTCGATCCACGGCTCGAGAAAGGTGGCCGCACCCATGCCGTAGATCACAAGCATGATGTTGTTGCCCACGAGGATAGTGGAGATGAAAAACTCCTGATGGGCATAGTAGAGCGAGACGATGCGGTTGATGAGGCCGCCGCGGCTCGAGTCGAGGCCGATGCGGACACGGTCGGCCGTTATGAAAGCTATCTCGACACCCGAGAAGAGCGCCGAGAATACAAGAGTGACGAGAGTGAGTATAAGCCAGAATGTAGACATCCTCTATCGTATGTGTTATTGGTTTTGCTGGCGCGCCTGTCCGGGCCGGAAGTCTGAAGAGGGGAATATGCCCGAGACACGCCGTATGGTATATGCCGTGAGCTGTTCGTTAGAGTCAAATCCATATCCCTCGAGCACCTTGTCGGCCCGCTCGATGTGGATGAACGAGTCTGAATAGAGCTTGTGGCGGGCCTGGTCCCAGAAGAGCTGTTCGGTCAGGAACTTCTCTCCGGCCATGTTGGAGATGGAGACCCTGCCGTCGAGGCGCCACAGCTGCTTGTTCTTGAAGTATGTGGCCGAGTCGGCCCTGACGTCGGCATCCTTCTTGAAGAAGTCGTTGTACTTCTCCAGTCCGAGCCCTTCGGGGAATGTCCACACCGGCTCGGCTATCTCGTCGTAGACATACCATACGGGCGTGGCGATGCGGTAGCGCACAACGCCCGAATCCGATATCAGGGTCTCGACATCGCGGGTCACCATCGTCGGGGGATTCTCGCCCGCATCCTTGCCCGTGGCCACAGGGTCTGCCGAGTTGCAGCCCGTGACAGCCAGGGCCACAGACACGGCGGCCGCGGCGGCCGTCAGGGGGAGAAGACGCATCAGCTCCATAGCTCGTGCAGGTCCGGGGGAGAGGTCAGAGCAGGCGGTTGCGGAAGAACCACACAGCGTTGAAGTTGACGCCGAGGGTGATGTTGAAATACTGCTCTTTGAGCAGGGCGTTGGGCGTAGCCTGACGGTTGTGATACTCGAAGCCGAGGTTAACGACAGTCTTGGAGGAGACAGCCGGGAAGCCGAAGCCCACCGACACGCCATAATCGCGCACATGATTGTCGCCCACCATGACGTAGTCTCTGTTGTAGAACGCGCCCGCGCGATAGGCTATGCGCTTGAAGTATCCTCCGCGGAGGTCGGGGATAAAGCTGGCGCCGACGCCCACCTTCCAGCGGTCTGCGAGACGGGCGTCCGAGAGACCGTCGAGCTGATTGTACCTGGCTTCCTTCCAGGGCTGGTAGGTGAAGTCTGCCTCGATATGCAGGCGCTCGCCCTGGTCGTATGCCAGGCCTACGCCATAGCTCGAGGCCAGCGAGAAGCGGTTTTTGGTGTCGACGATGCCGGGGGCCACGGTGTCCACCTTGTTGTCGTTCTGGAGATACTTGAGCACGTAGGTCTTGCCCAGCAGAGCCTTGCCCGGCTCGTAGGTGACGCCGATGGTCATAGAGCTCTTGCGGCTGAGACGCTGGGTGTACTGTGCGCCGAAACGCATATGGAAGTCGCGCACCTCCATCTTCTGCTGGAAGACGGCTGTCTGTCCGGCGTCGGAGGACGCATACACATCGTTGATGATGTTGCCGAAGAGATACGAGACATTGAAGCCCACCGAGAACGGCTTGAAGGGACGCCATCCGAGGCCGAGATACGCCTGGTTGATGCCGCCCGAGCCTGAGTGGGTCGACGCGCCGTTCTCGACGGCCGAACCGAACGCATAGCCCACCGACGAGTAAGGGAGGAGGCCGGCGCTGAAGCCCACGGTGTGGCTCAGAGGAGCCTGGAGGGTCACATAGTCGATGCCGCCGCCCCAGTCGTGGTCAGAGCCGCCGTCCTCGTTGCGCCAGTGGTGAGAGAGGTCCACGCCGATGTCGAAGAGGAATGTCATGGAGTCTATCGCCGCATACGAGGCGGGGTTCATGGCATTGATCTGACGTCCGGAGTGCATGGCATAACCCGTGCCTCCCATCTGACGCTGGGAAGAGGTGGCATTGTCGCCGAGAAGTCCGTAGGCATACATCGAGTATGGGCTCGAGACAGTCTGGGCTGAGAGGCCGAGAGCGCCGAGAATCAGCGCGGCCATGAGCAGGCCGAGGACGCCGCGGCGTTGGCTGACGGCCGGGAGGTGATTATGGTTCATTGTAGATGAGTATTCGGTTAAGGCCCTTGCTGACGAGGTGGTCGTCCACATGGACCGGAAAATCAAGGACAGAGGCCAGATGGTGGCCGCATCCTCCGCCGAGCACGGTGACGGTGTCTTCCGGCAGGCGGCGGCGGTAAAACTCGATGGCGCCGCGGACAGCGTCGACAGCGCCGCGCGCTATGGCGCCGCGGGTGTCGCGGCCGAAGAGCTCTGCGGCCAGAGCCTGCATCGGGCTCGGGAAGGGCACCAGCGGGAGGCGCGCCGTGAACTCGTGCAGGGCCCGCAGATTCATCGAGATGCCCGGGGCAATGTTGCCTCCGGCATATGTGCCGTCGGCGTCCACGAGGTCGTAGGTGACGGCCGTCCCGGCGTCCACCACGAGTATCGGGTGGCCCTTGTGGTCGGCCCACGCGCCCACGGCCGCGGCTATGCGGTCGGCGCCGAGTGTCTGGGGGGTGTTGTATGCCACCTTGAGCGGTATCGGCGTCTCAGGGCCGAGACGCAGGGTGTGGGGGCAGATATGGCGCAGGTGGCACACGAGCGCGACATCCTCGCGGGCTACAGAGCAATAGATGGCTCCGTCAATGGCGCGATGCTCTCCTATGAAGGCGTCTACGCGCGCGGGCGATAGGACCGGCTCCATGCGGAAGCCGACCAGCCTGGTGTCCTCCCACAAGGCCATCTTGGCCTCGGAGTTTCCCTGGTCGATGGTGAGATATAGGGCCACTTGGGTGTATGAACGGATGAATGGGTCTGCAAAAGTAGCAATTTACTTGCAATTAACAGACCAAATTCAGAATTTTTCACTTTTCGGCCTTCGGAGCAGAGCTTCTAAGGCGCGGTATCATGATGGAGGTGTAGACTGTCAGGACGCCTCCGGCCATGGTGAAGGCGAGCCAGTCGTTGCCCCCGCGGTCGTTGAGAAAGGTGAAGACAGCCCCTGCCGCGAAGACAAGGGCGGTCCAGACCTCCATCCTCAGCAGGCGCTTCAGCCTGAGGGGGCAATCCTTGGGCACCCGATTGAGGAGGCGCCCGACGAGCACAAGCAGGGCGCCCGCGGCATAGAGCCAGCCAAACCAGCCATGGCCCATGCGCAGCAGGGGCAGGGCCGAAGCGGTCATGATGGCGAGGAGACCCGCGATGGGGAGTATGGCAGAGAGATTCTTACGGTTCATTGTTTCGTCACGTTATTGAAATACATACACATCCTCGTCTGTCTGCTGCATATGATACTGCTCGCGTACTATGCGCTCCATGGTCTCGCGGTCGTTGCGCAGCGAGAGATTGAGAGCGCGATAATGCTCGAGTGTGTCGGCGGCATCCTTGATAGAGGCTTTGAGCTCGGCTATGCGCCGTTCCTGCTCGACGGTGCGCAAGACAGAGTTCTCGTTGAAGAAGAGCACCAGCGCGCCTATCGCAAGCGCTCCCACAAGGGTGAACGAGAGATAACGCCGGCACCAGGCAAAAAAATCTTTCATCAAGAATGGAGAATTGAGAATTGAAAATTTAGAATTTAGAATTAGCAGGCCGGAGGCCTTTCTAAACTTTTAAACCTAAGGCCGCAAGGCCCTGAACCTTAAACTTAAGTACGGCCGCAAGGCCCTGGACCTTAAACCCCGGATCAACTGATCTTGAAGTCAGGCATACGTATGCGCAGCGAGACACCGAAGCGGGCACGGTCGCCGCTCTGGAAATAGCTCTTGCCGACAGACTCGAAGCGGAACACATTGAACCGTGTGTCGGTGATGTTCTTCATCCACACCTCCACAGACCACACAGGATTGTGAATCCCGGCTGTGAAGGCGGCCTGGGCATAGAACGGCTGGCGGTAGAGGTTCTCCTCGTCCCAGTATATAGAGCCCACGCCCCTCACCTCAGGGGTGAGCCTTACCTCCCAGCCCCCGCGCACCGGTATGAGCCATGTGGCCGAGGCAAAGAGGGTGTTGGAAGGAGCGAAGGGGACACGATTGCCCGAGAGGTCTTTGTGTCCGTCGTTGAAGTGGCTGAATGTGGCATGGTTGTATCCGTATGCCACATTGAAGGTCCAGCGGGGAGTGGGCGCATACCTCAGGGTCAGCTCGGCGCCATACGAGCGTGTGCGGCCGGCGTTGGCCATCATGCGGCCCGTGGTCTCGGCGTCAGGGAAGACGGTCACCTGCTGGTCGCGGAGGTCTATCCAGAACGCCGCGAACGTCGCATAGACCCTGCCGCGGTCTACGCTGAAGTGTCCGCCCACCTCGTAGTTCCACGAGGTCTCGGGCTTGTAGCTCACAATCTTGTCGACATCGATATCCGGAGCCTGCCCCATCACCTGCATCATCTTGTCCTGAAGGATAGTGCTGAACATCTGGGTGTTGAACCCTCCGGCCTTGTAGCCCTTGGATATGGACGCAAAGAAGGCCGAGTTGCGGTGGTTGAATGTAGCCGAGACGCTGGGCAGCAGCCGGGAGAATGTCTTGGAGAGACGTCCGTGGTCGTCGATGTCGATCTCCTTAGACCCCATAGGGCGTCCGCGCATATACATTGTGGCCGAGGTGTTGACACGGCTGTCGTAAGAGAGGTTGGCGTGCTCGTAGTCGTAGCGCAGGCCCGCGGCCAGCTCCCAGGGGCCGAGCATGACACTGCTCCGGTGATAGACGGCCACTCCGCGCGAGGGATTGCGGAAGGCAGAGCCGAGGACAAACTCGGGCTCGTCCCAGCGCAGCTCCATGCCCGCGGGCAGGACGGGATTGATGTTGCCGAGTATCAGCCGGTCTATGCCGTCCTGCCCGAAGGTTACAGGCGCCGACATACGCCCGTGCTTGTAGAAGGCAAAGGCGCCGGCGAGCCACGAATACTTGCCCTTCGTGCCGCGGAACACCACATCCTCCGTAAGGCTCCACTCATGTATGCGCTGCGAGAGCGTGAAGAGGCTCTGGGGGGTGAAGTCCTGGTCGAGGGTCATGTTGTCGTGCAGCATCTGCAAGCCTGTGATCGAGGCCATGGTGAAGCCGGGGCCGTTCCACTTTACCGTAAGCCCCTCAGTGAATCCTGTGCGGTGGTAGAAGCAGGTATCGTTGTAGTGGGGATGGTCGTTGCCCTCGAGCACATAGGGATACCCCTTCTGTCTTGCGTGGGTGGCCGAGAGGGTATTCTCCACAGACACTGCGTCCGAGGGGTTCCAGACCACCCTCCAGCGTCCGGCCACATCGCTGAGCTCGCCGCAGCGGGCCTCGTTGAGGCGGTTGTGCTGATAGCCGTTGGTGTGGCTGGAGAAGAGGCTGATGCTGGTGCCGAAGTTCTCGCGGGGCTTGAGATAGACGCCCGCCGAGATGCGGCCTATGGCATAGCTGCCGCCCTCGGCCAGGAGCCGCAGGCCCTGGAAGCGCATGGGCGAGAGGGTATAGATGTTGATGAGGCCCGCTATGGTGTTGCGGCCATAGAGGGTAGACTGCGGCCCGCGGAGCACCTCGATGCGCTCCACGTCGGCCATGTCGAAGTCATACGAGTTCTTGTTGAGAAACGGGATGTTGTCCACGTTGAGCCCCACGGCGGGCTGGTCTATGCGCGCGCCTATGCCGCGGACATATATCGAGGCGGTCATGGGCGAGCCGTAGGAGGGCATATAGTAGTTGGGGGCCATGGCGCTGACATCCTGCATACCGGCGATGTCAAACTGGTCGACGGCGGCGGAGTCGAGGATGGTGACTGTGACAGGCTGGCGCAGCAGCGAGGTGGCCTGCTTGATGGCTGTGACGCTGACCTCCGAGAGCACCAGGGCGGCGTCGACGGTGTCTGTGCGCTCGGCGGCCGAGGGGAGGGCGACGGCCGCGGCGGGGAACAGGAGAGACCATGCAAGGCTGAGGAGGAGAGGACGCTTAGAGAGTTTCATCTTCTTCAAGTAAAAAAGATATTTCATCGAGAATGTTGAGGCAGAGAGCGCGTGTGAGGGCCTCGCCGCGTTCGAGCTCTTCCTGGGCCAAGGGACGTATCTCGGCCGCATTGGCACGGTCGAGGATGTTGCGCATCAGGCGCAGGGCCGTGTATCGGGTCATGGCGTCGCCGCCGGCCACGCCATAAGCCTCGCGGGCAAGCTCGCGGGCAAAGGGGAGACGGCGCAACAGGCGGTGGCACAGGATGTCGCCGACCTCGGCCGCGGGCACCTGAGACATCCACTCGAGAGCCGTCTCGCGCGTCATCTCTCCGGCTGGATAGAGCATCGGCGCCAGCAGGAGGCTCTCGCGCGTGCGGCGGTCGGCCCACAGCTCGAGCGCAAGGGCCTTGGAGGGACCGGTCTCGGCGGCAACCTCGGCTATCTGAGGGAGGTTGAGCCCGAATATCATGCGGCACGGATGTCCGCCGCGGCGCAGGGTGTCGGCCACGACGCCGTTGCGCATCGCATAGAGGCGCCGCTTGACCTTCTGCATGGGGCTGTATTCTGTCATTGTTGCTAAACAAATGTCCCCTCGGGGGCGTTGTAAGTAAAAGTTTTAACTATTGCACTATGAGCAAATCCAAATCCTCCACAAGCGTCTGGCTCGTCATCGGAGCCCTTGTGCTGATAGCACTCCTCCTCGTCTGGCTTACGGTGGCCGATCTCTTCGGCGACACCGACGTGGCCGCCTTCATACCCGTGCCGGTCTGAGGGCAGGCATCGCGGCCTCTCAAAAATCAGTCCACTTCCCCGCAGGGGGCAGCGGACTGATCTGTTTTCATATATGAGGGAGCATAGAGCGTCAGAGGCGGAGAGAGAGAGAGGAGATTGCAGTGCGTGGAGAAGAAGAGCAATCAGATAGCGTCGTTCTCCACAGTCTCCAGAGCCTCGGCCTCGGCCTTGGCGGGGACGTCAGAGTCTGCGGTGGCGGCCTCGAGCTTGTTCATCACAGAGAAGATGAAGCCGGCCGAGAGCAGACAGAGGCCAATGAGGATAGCCCAGATGGCCACGACAGAAATCTTGCCCCAGAGCAGCATGGGTATGGAGACAAGATAGTTGCCGACGGCGGTGGCGGCAAACCATCCGCCCATCATCGAGCCCTTGAGCTTGGGAGGCGCCACCTTGGACACAAACGAGATGCCCATGGGCGAGAGCAGGAGCTCGGCGAAGGTCAGGAGCAGGTATGTGGAGATGAGCCAGTTGGTGGACACGTCGCCGTTGGTGCCGACGAGGTTGAGCGAGGCGAAGACCATCACGCCATAGGCGGCGCCGGCCATGAGCATACCGTAGCCTATCTTGCGGGGAGCCGAGGGCTCCTTGCCCTTGCGGGCCAGCATACCGAAGAGGGCCATAGAGAAGGGCGTGAGAGCCACGACGAAGAAGGGATTGAACTGCTGGTAGATGGCGGGGTCGATGCCGGAGACCACAGCGGGAGTGTTGGAGTAGAGATACCATACTATGGCGGCGCAGCCTGCAAGCACCAGGCCCGAGACAGCCTTGGCCTTGGCCGAGGTGCTCTGCACGAGGCTGAATGCCGCATAGACGCCGGCGGCGATGGCCACGAGAGCCCAGATGTTGAATCCGATGCGGGTCCAGCTCGAAGACTCGGAGGCCGTGCAGCTCTTGGCAAACTCGGTGAGGGTCTGGCCGTTCTGGTGGAACACCATCCAGAAGAATATCACCACGCCGAAGACAAGAAAGAGGGCCACGACGCGCTGGCGGGTCTGCTCGGGGGTGAGCTCGGCCACATTGGCCGCGGGGGCCTCGGCCTTGCCGGCCTTGGGAGCGGGCTTCTTGTCCGTGACGATGTGTGCATAGCTCTTGCGGCCCAGCGAGTAGATGAGGAAGCTGACGATGAGAGCGCCGCAGGCGAGGGCGAAGGCATACGAGCAGCCTGTCGAGAACGCCGTGATATAGCTGTCGGCAAAGGCCGTGAGGCTCTGGGCCTGCGCGCCGCACTGGGCGGCGAAGTCAGAGAGATACTGGGCAAGGAAGGCCGCGGTGTCGCCGCCCTCGGCCATGCCGTTCTTGACGGCAAACTCGCTCATGAGGCGGAGCTTCTCGGGGTCGGCGGGCATCTGGGCAAAGCCGTTGGTGTCGAGACACCAGTTGCAGACCGTGGCGGCCATGGAGTTGTCTGTCAGGAATCCGCCTGCGCGGAGGGCCATGTTCTTGAGGCTGATGGCCGCCATGGGGGCGAACATAGAGCCGAGGTTGATGGCCATGTAGAAGAGAGAGAACGCCGAGTCGCGCTTGGAGGCGTAGCGGGGATCATTGTAGAGGTCGCCCACCATCACCTGGAGGTTGCCTTTGAAGAGACCTGTGCCCACGGCGATGAGCAGAAGGGCGGTGATCATCATCACCATAGAGCCGGTGGCGCGGACGGGGGTCGGGAATGCCATCAG
Organism: Duncaniella sp.; assembly: GCA_029052375.1. Taxonomy (GTDB): domain Bacteria; phylum Bacteroidota; class Bacteroidia; order Bacteroidales; family Muribaculaceae; genus Duncaniella. The sequence continues at coordinate 12,855 of JAIDJD010000357.1, forward strand.
CGCATAGCCCACAAACATCACGGCGATGCCGGTGACCACACACTTGGAGAAGCTCCAGCGGTCTGCCAGCCATCCGCCAAGGACGGGGAAGAAGTAGACCAGCGCGAGGAAGGTAGAGTAAATCTGGCCGGTCCACGTGGAGGAGAGACCGAACTTGGCCTGCAGATAGAACAGGAAGATGGCGAGCATCGTGTAGTAGCCGAAGCGCTCGCCTGTATTGGCCAGCGACAGCACGTAGAGCCCGAAAGGTTGGTTCTTGAACATAAGTGGAAATGTGACTAAATGGTGCTTGAAAGTGCAAATTTAGCAATTTTCCACGAAAATACCCAACTCCGACACCAAAAAGCCCCGGAACCAGCCGGCAAAAAGACATTTTTCACCAAAGCTGTCCGGGGCGTCTGTATCTCGGGCCTCTCACTTGCCAGAGCCTATGAGGCGCTGGAACGACGAGGGGACGGGGGTTGAGAAGTTCATGTCCTTGCGCGTGACGGGATGGACAAAGCGCAGGGTCTGGGCGTGGAGCGCCATGCGGTGGATGGAGTTTGACGAGCCTCCGTAGCGGCGGTCGCCCGAGATGGGGTGGCCGAGCTCCTTCATGTGGACGCGTATCTGGTTTTTGCGGCCGGTGTCGAGCGACACCTCGAGCAAGGCATATCCGCCCCCGCGGCGCAGGGTCTTGTAGCGGGTCACGGCGAGCTGTCCCTCCTTGGGATTGTCGGTGGCGTAGACCTCAAACTTGGAGTTCTCGGCCAGGTATCCGCGCACCTCTCCCTCTTCGGGGTCGGGAGCGCCGCCCTCGACCACGGCGAGATACTTGCGCGAGATCACCATGTTGTTCCAGTTGTGCTGGAGGCGCTCCTTGGCCTCCTGGTTCTTGGCAAAGACCATGAGGCCCGAGGTGTCGCGGTCGAGGCGGTGGACTATGAAGAGCTTGTTGCGCGGGTCATTCCACTTCAGATAGTCCTTGAGGATGCTGTATGCGGTGCCGTCCTTCACCTTGTCGTTGCCCATGGAGAGGAGGCCGTAGCCCTTGTGGACCACGATGATGTCGTCGTCCTCGTAGACTATCTTGAGGCGGCGGTTGTAGAAGACACGAAACTCGCGAGTGAGGTTGGCCTTCACCTCGTCGCCGGGCTTGAGCGGTGTGTCGAACTGCCTCACGGGCTGTCCGTTGACGGCTATCTGGTTGTGGGCGAGCAGAGCCTTGACGGCCGTGCGCTTGCGCCCGGGCATCACCTTGAACAGATATTCGAGCAGGGGAGCCTCCTCCTCTACGCGGTAGGTCTCGATGACGTCGGGCTTGAAGCCGTTGCGCTGGGCGCCGGGCTTGGTGGAATATTTTGTGATCATTTCTTGGTCTTGCGGGGCTTCTTGGGGGCGGCGTCCTGCGCGGCGATGATGGCCTTGACCTCGTCGAGGGTCAGCGCCGAGGGGTCGGACACCGTCTTGGGTATCTTGTAGTTTGACTTGTTGCTCGAGATATAGACGCCATAACGGCCGTTGAGGATAGAGGTCTCGGGGTCTTCGTCAAAGGTCTTGACCACCTTGTTGCTGTCTGCCTTGCGCTTGGCCTCGATGAGCTCCACAGCCTCCTCGAGCGTGACGGTTGTGGGCGAGAGGGTCTTGGGGATGCTGACAAACTTGCCGTCATGGCGTATGTAGGGCCCGAAACGGCCTATGGCGGCGGTGACGGTCTTGCCCTCGTACTCGCCCAGCTGACGGGGCAGGTCGAAGAGCTTGAGTGCCTCCTCGAGGGTGATGTCGAAGACGCTCTGGTCCTTGCGCAGCGAGGCAAAGCGCGGCTTGGCCTCGGCGTCGGTAGAGCCTATCTGGGCTATGGGGCCGAAGCGGCCTATCTTGACCGAGACGGGCTCGCCGGTCTCGGGGTGGGAGCCGAGCAGGCGCTCGCCCACCTTGCGCTCGGTGCGCATCTCGTTGGCCTTCTCCACCTCGGGGTGGAACATCCCGTAGAAGTCCACAATCTCGCCCTTCCAGTCGGCCTCGCCCTCGGCTATGCGGTCAAACTTGGCCTCCATCCCTGCCGTGAAGTCGTAGTCGAGGATGTCGGGGAAGTGTTCGGTGAGGAATTCGTTGACTATTATGCCGGTGTCCGTGGGTATCAGCTTGCCCTTCTCGGCGCCGACGTGCTCTTTGCGCTCCGAGGCCGAGACCTTGCCATCCTCGAGGGCGAGGACGCTGTAGGCGCGCTCGACGCCGGGCTTCTCGCCCTTCATTATATATTCGCGGTTCTGTATGGTCGAGATGGTGGGGGCATAGGTCGAGGGACGTCCGATGCCGAGCTCCTCCATCTTCTTGACCAGCGAGGCCTCGGTGTAGCGCGGAGGCGCCTGGGTGAAGCGCTCGGTGGCGGTGGCGGCCGAGAGAACGAGGGGGTCGCCGACAGACATCCTGGGCAGGGTGCCCTCGGGCGCCGACTGGGTCTCGGACTCGTCGTCGCTGCCCTCCATGTAGAGACGCAGGAAGCCATCGAACTTGACCACCTCGCCCGAGGCCGTGAAGTGTTCCTTCTCGCCGGCCACATCTATCTGGACGGTGGTCTTCTCGAGCTCGGCGTCGGCCATCTGCGAGGCGAGGGTGCGCAGGCGTATCAGGCGGTAGAGCTTCTTCTCCTGGACGGTGCCGTCGATGGTCTCGCGGTCTATGTATGTCGGGCGGATGGCCTCGTGGGCCTCCTGGGCGCCCTTGGACGAGGTGTGGTAGTTGCGTATCTTGAGGTACTTCTCGCCCAGCTCGCCCTTTATCAGCTCGGCGGCGGCGCCGAGGGCAAGCCTGGAGAGGTTGAGCGAGTCGGTACGCATATATGTTATATAGCCGGCCTCGTAGAGCTTCTGGGCTATCATCATGGTCTGGGCCACAGTGAAGCCGAGCTTGCGTCCGGCCTCCTGCTGGAGCGTCGAGGTGGTGAAGGGGGGCGCGGGCGACTTCCTGAGCGGACGGACTGTGATGTCGTCTACCGAGAATGTGGAGCGCGCACACTTCTCGAGAAACTCGCGAGCGCTCTTCATGTCGGGCAGGCGGCGCGAGAGCTCGGCCTGGAGAGCCACACCGCCAGGGAGCTCGAAGCGGGCCGTGACACGGTAGTAGGGCTCGGAGGCGAAGGCGTTGATCTCGCTCTCGCGGTCGACTATGAGGCGCACGGCCACAGACTGGACGCGTCCGGCCGAGAGGGCGGGCTTGATCTTCTTCCAGAGCACGGGCGAGAGCTCGAAGCCCACGAGGCGGTCGAGCACACGGCGCGCCTGCTGGGCGTCGACGAGGTTGAGGTCTATGGAGCGCGGATTCTCTATGGCGTGGAGTATGGCGTCCTTGGTGATTTCGTGGAAGACAATGCGGCGGGTGTTCCCGGGCTCGAGCCCGAGCACCTCGTAGAGATGCCAGGCGATGGCCTCTCCCTCGCGGTCCTCATCGGATGCAAGCCATACGGTCTCGGCGCTCTTGGCGGCCTTCTTGAGCTCGGCCACGAGACTCTTCTTGTCGTCGGGGATTTCGTAGACGGGCGCAAAGTCTCCGTCGGTCTCGATGGATATGTCCTTCTTGCGCAGGTCGCGGATGTGTCCGTAGCTGGACATCACCTTATAGTCCTTGCCGAGAAACTTTTCTATAGTCTTGGCCTTGGCCGGAGACTCTACTATAACGAGGTTCTTCATAAAGCGCTTTTATCAGTCAACGGGCACGGCTCGCAAGGGGGTCCGGCGGGCGTCCGCGCCATTCGGTCGGCAAAGTTAAGGAAAAAACCCCGACTTTCCGCCATTCTTTCAACAATTTCGCACTCGCCGGGGTTTACGGGCAGGCCTCGGAGGCCTAATCTGACATCCCGAGGACAGTTTTTCAGACATTTTTCACAAAATCGCCTCAAAATTCTGACTTAATGCAAAGGAATATAAGTATTTTTTGTATCTTTGCGCATTAAACAGGTCTATCTCCATACGCCATCAGTGCCGGGCGCAGTCGAGAGACACAGCGCCACAGGGGAAAAAACTTCACAATTATCTCCGCAACCAGACAAAATCAACATCAAGCATTATATCCTACAAATGAAAAAGACATTCATCATGCTGGCCGCCGCGGCCATGGCCGCCGGCGGCGCAGAGGCCAGGACCCTCTCGCCCGCAGAGGCGCTCGGACGCGCCCTCTCCTCGGCCGACGCTCCCGCAAGCGTAGCCTCAATGCGTGCTCCCAACCGCGTCGAGGCCGCCCTCACCCTCAGCGCCGAAACCACTGACGCCCCCACCCTCTACGTCATTTCGCGCGGCGAAGGCAAGGGATTCGTCGCCGTGGCCGCCGACGATGTCGCCGCGCCTCTCCTCGGCTACTCTGACGAGGGCAATGCCTCAGAGCTCAATCCCAACGTGCGCTACTGGCTCTCCGAGCTGAGCCGCGAGATTGCCGCCGCCATCGAGAACGGCGCCAACCCCTTCGAAACATACAAAGCCCCCGAGGCCTGGGACGCGATATCGCCCAAATGTACCACACAGTGGAACCAGGACGCCCCCTACAACAACCTCGCCCCCTCCGTCAGCGGCTACAAGTGTCCCATCGGATGCGTGGCCACCGCAATGGCACAGGTCATCAACTACTACAAATATCCCGTCCAGGGCGTGGGCGCACACTCATACAACTGGAACGGCCAGGAGCTCAGCTTCGACTATGCCAACACCACATTCGACTGGGCCAACATGGCTGACACCTACAACAGCAACTCTACCCTGGCACAGCGCAACGCCGTGGCCACCCTCATGTACGCCTGCGCCGTCAGCGTGGACATGGGCTTCAGGGCCGAGGCATCGGGCGCATACAGCTTCAACGTCCCCGCCGCCCTGCGCGACTACTTCAACTTCGACAAGGGCGTCTACTACGCCATGCGCCTGGCCTACAGCCAGCAGGAGTGGGAGTCTATGGTCTACAACGAAATCAAGAACAACGGCCCCATCTACTACGCGGGCCGCGGCGAGAGCGGAGGCCACGCCTTCGTCTGCGACGGCTACAAGGACGGTATGTTCCACTTCAACTGGGGCTGGGGCGGCATGAGCGACGGCTACTACCGCCTCCACGCCCTCGTGCCCGGCTCGCAGGGCATCGGCGGCAACTCTGACGGCTTCAACACAGACCAGAGCATAATCCTCGGCCTCCAGAAGCCCACCGCAGAGAACAAGCTCCCCGCTCCCTACCTCTACGCCAACCGCGCGATCAGCGTGTCCAAGAGCGCGACTTCGGTCAAGATCACAGGCCCCTTCTACAACTTCTCTCCCTATCAGATCACAGGCAAGTTCGGCCTCGAGCTCTATGACGCCTCCGGCAACGTGGTCAAGATTCTCCCCGGCAACACCGCCAACCTCCAGCCCCGCTCCGGCCTCTCCGAGTTCAACGTCAGCTTCATCCAAATGCCCCAGGGCAACTACAAGGGCCGCCTCGTCTACATAGACACTGACGGCGTCGCCACCCCCGTCCACACACAGGGATGGGACACCGGCTATATCCTCATGGACCGCGAGGGCACCACCGTCAACATTGCCAACATCCCCAACGGCGCGCTCACAGTCAAGGATGCCGAGATACTCTCGCCCTTCTACTCGGGCAAGATATTCGCCGTAGACATCCCCTACACCTTCACAGGCGAGCAGGACATGATGATAGAGGTGTCTGTATCGCTCAACGACGCCAGCGGCAAAACCGTGGCCAATGGCGAGCAGCTCAACGCCATCATCTATCCCGGCGACAACAAGATTGAGTATGTAGGCAAGTTCCTCTCCAACGTGCCCAAGGGAGACTACACACTCACCTTCTCCACACCCTTCGGCTCCTCCACCAAGATTCTCGCAGGTCCCCTGCCCATCACCGTTGGCACCGTCTCGGGCGCGACAATAACCCGCATCAACCTCAACGACTGGGAGATAGCAGATGCCGACAACGCCAATCCTGAAGACTTCACCGTCAACGCCAAGATCAGCAACATCCAGGGCTACTATGCCGGCCCCGTATATGTCCGCATATTCGAGGAAGGCACTACCTCCAACCCCCTGATCAACGTGGCCTCTGAGAACATCTTCTTAGGCGCCAGCGAGTCCAAACAGCTTGCCATCAAGTGCCAGTTCCTCAACGCTGTCCCCGGCAAGACCTACGACGTCCTCATCTACAGCAACACCAACTCCAAGCTGACATCGGTAGCCAAGAAGGTGAAATTCTCCGAGATGAGCGGCATAGAGGACAACGTCATCACCGACGAGGCTCCCGCAGAATACTTCAACCTCCAAGGCCAGCCCGTGGCCGAGCCCACCCCCGGCAGCATCCTGATACGCCGCCAAGGCTCGAAGGTCGAGAAGGTTGTGGTACGCTGAACCCTCCCCCCACGAACACTCACCCACATAGGATGAATCCACATTATATTATATTCGGGACAGCAGCCGCGCTTGCGGCTGCTGTTTCGGGTTGTGGGCCGGCCAAGTCGGCCCCTTCCGCCGACCTGCAGGCCGACGCCGCCACGGTGGTCACGGCTCCGGAGAGCGTCACGGGAGGCTCTGCCGCCGTGATGCCCAAGGCTGTCATCTACCGCACCTCTGCGCCCTCGGCCTCGCTTGTGCCCGTCACCGTCGGCCCTGACGGCAAGCTCGTCTCCTACCCCGCCCCCACGGACCTCGGTGCCGAACCCGCCATTCTCCGCGACGGATGGATGCTCGACACACGGGGCATCTCGGAGGGGACACGCTTCACCCGCTGGACATACGCCCAATACCGCGCCATGGACGCCGCTCCCTCGCCGGCCGAGATTCTCGAGGCCATACTCCCCTCTCCCGCCGTCACAGAGATAGTCGCCCTGCCGACATCCGCCGCCCGCACTACCCCGGCCATGGCCGACTCGCTCATCGCCACCGGCCTGCCCGAGTGCCGCGTAATATTCAAATCTGAAAACTGAACAACACCAGCCAATGGCATCCAACGACAACGAACGCTTCTGCGAGCTGCTGCGCTCGACAGGACGCGAAAACATAGAGTACGTCATCGAAGACCTCGAGGCATACGGATTCTTCGAGGCACCCGCCTCGGTGCGCAACCACTACAACCATCCCGGAGGGCTCGTCCAGCACTCGCTCAGCGTCTACGACGCCGCCGTTATGCTCCGCGAGGGGCTCATCAAGATGCGCCCCGACATCGAGGAGAAGCTCCCGATGGAGTCGGTCATCATAGCCTCCCTGCTCCACGACACCTGCAAGGCCAACATCTACCGCATGGTGTCGCGCAAGCGCAAGAACGAGATAGGTATGTGGGAAGACGTGCAGGAATACGAGGTCAACTACAGCCAGCTGCCGATGGGCCACGGAGAGAAGTCTGTGGTGATGCTGCTGCGCAGCGGCCTTGACCTCGAGGACGACGAGATTCTGGCCATCCGCTGGCACATGGGCGCCTGGTGTGTGGACACAAGCCAGATAGAACAGGAGCGCAGCTACCGCGTGGCCGTCGCACAGAGCCCCCTGGTGCCGCTCATCCACTCGGCCGACACCATCTCGTCACAGCTGCTCGAGCGCGACGCCTGAGCCCGGCGTCAAACCCCTCCCCTCGGAAAGACACGAAAAAGACCCGACCGGGTCGCTGGTACCTCTTGGTCGGGTCTGGGTGTTGTGTACGGGGGAGGACTTATCGGACGTCCCTCCCCAAGGTCTTTACGGCTAAAGACCTTGCTGGTAGCTGACTGCGGGGCGGAACCACGTCAGTTCAGAATTTTTGCGGCCTTGCCTGTGTCCAACAGGCCTGTCCGCATAGCCCGGTGTCTGTCATAGACAGGGCTACATATTTGAAAGCCTACGGGAACTGCTGCGAGCTCTTTCGTGCTCTCATCATAACCAACGCCCTGCACCGGCGTTTGGTTGTGTTAATTAAAGCAATCTTTCCAAAAAAATCACCGACCTGACCATGAAATACCGTTTCATCTTACTGTTGCTCATCCTCTTGTGCCTCCATACAGCCGGGGCCGAAGATGTGCGTTTCGGCCACTTCACCTACACCGGAGCCGACGATTACTTCGCCGCCAATCCTCTCACAGAGCCGGGAGACTACTTCAACCCCGTGATAGCCGGATGGGCCTCCGACCCCTCGATATGCCGCGCAGGCGACGACTACTGGCTTGTCACCTCCACGTTCGGCTACTTCCCGGGCGTGCCCCTCTACCACTCGCGCGACCTCGTGTCGTGGAAGCACGTCGCCAACCTGCTCTCGCGCCCCTCTCAGCTCCCCTGGCTCGAGGGTGTCTCGATAGACAAGGGCGGCATCTATGCCCCCGCCATCACATACAACCCCCGCAACAAGACCTTCTACATGATCACCACCTGTGTCCTCAACGGCAAGGAGGGAGGCTCGATAAACTTCTACGTCACAGCCAAAGACCCCCGCGGTCCCTGGAGCGACCCGATACTGCTGCCCGACGTCGAGGGCATAGACCCCTCCTTCTTCTTCGACGAGGACGGCAAGGGCTACATAGTCCACAAGAGCGACGAGCACAGCCCCGTAAAGTGGAGCAACCACCGCGCCCTCTCTATCATAGAGTTCGACCCCGCCACAGGCAAGACCGTCGGCAAGCCGGTCAAGTTCAAGGAGGAGGGCGTAGGCCCCGAGGAGAGGCTCGAGCGCAACGAGGGCCCGCACATCTACAAGATAGACGGCAAGTATTATCTCCTCGCCGCCGAGGGCGGCACCAACTGGGTACACTCTGAGGTATGCTACCGCGCCGACTCGGTCTTCGGCCCCTACCGCCGCTGGAGCCGCAACCCCATGCTGACACAGCGCCTGCTCAAGCCCAACCGCACACATCCCGTCACCTCAGCCGGCCACGCCGACATCGTGCAGACCCCTGAGGGCGACTGGTATGCCGTCTTCCTCGGATGCCGTCCGTGGAACAATGGCGAAGACCAGCTCGGGCGGGAGACATACCTGATGCCAGTCAAGTGGAGCGCCGACGGCTTCCCCTACATCACACAGTGTCTCGACACCGTAGCGAGCAAACGCAACATCCCGGGGCTCAAGACCGTGCAGAAGCCCGGACAGACAGGCAACTTCGAGTGGACAGACCGCTTTGCCTCACCTTCGCTCCGTCCCGAATGGATGGGCCTCTGGGGCGACCCCTCGCCCTTCGCCAAGACCGGAGACGGCCTCAGGCTCACAGCCGCACCCGCCGACAGCAAGTCGGGCAAGACACCCGCCTACATAGGCCGCCGCATACAGCACCACAAGTTCGCCGCCGAGACCGAGGTCAGCCCCGCAGGCGCGGACGGCGTGTCGGCCGGGATGCTCCTGGTCAAGAACGAACAGCGCCAGCTCTTCCTCGCCGTCCAGAAAGGCCGTGTGGCCCTCTACAAGCTCGGCAAGAAGAAAGACAACACACTCCTCAAGTCTGCACCGATACCCTCCTCTGTCAACGGCTCCATAGGCCTCAAAGCCATATCGAAAGGCACCGCCTACGACTTCCTCTACCGTCTCCCCGGCGGAGAGTGGACCATGCTCGCCGCCGATATCCCCGCCGAACACATAGCCACACAGCGCGGAGGCTTCACCGGCTCGACCATCGGCCTCTACGCCACCTCGGCCCCGCTCTGAACCACACTGATACCTCGCGGACGTCGCATTGCAGTGATATAATACATTGCAATGCCGTTCGACATAGCCTCTGTCAGCGAGGTGACAGGCCTGTTATTATATCTCCAATCGGGACAATAAGGGACAATCCATAAACGTAATCAATACATAAACCTTAAAAATTTTAAAATCAGGGTAGACAGGGAGCTAAACCCACATTTTTTTCGTACCTTTGCGCTCCCTTTTAACTTAGTTATATTTATCAATTTATCAACTCAAAAGGACAGTAAAAGCCAGAAATGAACAACGACCAGATTAAGGTGATGTTCGCAACGGAAGAGCATACCAAGTATGCCCAACGGATAGTGGACCTCATCTATGAGTCGGCCCTCCAGCGCGGGACAGGCATCGCACGCCGCTCTCCCGAGTACATAGCCCAGAAAATCCGGGGCGGGAAGGCCGTTGTGGCTCTCTGTGACGATCAGCTGATAGGATTCAGCTACATAGAGAGTTGGGAACACGGAGATTATGTGGCCACGTCGGGCCTGATTGTAGATCCGGAGTTCCGACGATTGGGCCTGGCGGCACGCATCAAGGCCAAGACATTCGATCTGGCCAGGCTCCGCTTCCCCTTTGCCAAGATTTTCTCCATCACTACGTCGCTCCCCGTCATGAAGCTCAACTCCCAGATGGGCTACAAGCCGGTGACATTCTCGGAGCTGACCACCGACGAGGAGTTCTGGGCAGGATGCAAGGGGTGTGTCAACTACGACATCCTCCAGCGCAACAACCGCCGTATGTGTCTCTGCACCGGAATGCTCTACGACCCCAAGGCACGCCTCGAGCGCCCCTCCAAGAGCCGCCCCTACATGATGTGGCTCACAGGCAAGGTGAAGTCTCTGCTCCACCTCAAGTAATACACACTTACACACCGCTCTTCAATTTTTTAAGTCTCAACATTTTAAGAAAAGTCCGGGCCGGCGGCCATGCCCCAGCCCGCACACCATATATATCGTCATGGAAAAGAAAAAAGTAGTTCTGGCCTTCAGCGGAGGCCTCGACACCTCGTTCGCAGCCAAGTATCTCTCCGAAGACCTCGGATATGAAGTCCACACCGCCATAGCCAACACCGGCGGCTTCTCGGCCGAGGAGCTCGAGCGCATCCGCGAGCGCGCCCTCGCCCTCGGCGCCGCATCTCACGCCACACTCGACGTCACAGACGACTACTACCGCCGCTCTATCCGCTACATGATAGCCGGCAATGTGCTCCGCAACGGCACATATCCCATCTCCGTATCCTCAGAGCGCATCTTCCAGGCCATCGCCATCATAGAGTATGCCAAGAAGATAGGCGCCGACGCCGTGGCCCACGGCTCGACAGGCGCCGGCAACGACCAGGTGCGCTTCGACCTCACCTTCCAGATACTCGCCCCCGAGATTGAAATCATCACCCCCACCCGAGACATGACCCTCACACGCGAGTACGAGATAGAGTACCTCAAGAAGCACGGCTTCGAGGCCGACTTCAAGAAGATGGAATACTCCATCAACAAGGGCCTGTGGGGCACATCCATAGGCGGCAAGGAGACTCTCCGCTCCGAGCAGACCCTCCCCGACTCGGCCTATCCCTCGCAGGTGACAGCCGAGGGCGAGGAAAAGATGACCATCACCTTCGACAAGGGCGAGCCCGCGGCCGTAAACGGCAAGAGCTTTGACAACCCCGTCGACGCCATCCGCGAGGTGGAGCGCCTCGGGGCTCGCTACGGCATAGGCCGCGATATGCACATCGGCGACACAATCATCGGCATCAAGGGCCGCGTAGGCTTCGAAGCCGCAGGCCCCGTGCTCATCATAGCCGCCCACAAGATGCTCGAGAAGCACACCCTCACCAAGTGGCAGCAGTACTGGAAAGACCAGATAGGCACATGGTACGGTATGTTCCTCCACGAGAGCCAGTATCTCGACCCCGTGATGCGCGAGATGGAGGCATATCTCGAGACCTCCCAGCGCAACGTCAGCGGCACCGTAGAGGTGACACTCCGTCCTCTGGGCTACACACTTGTGGGCGTCGACACCCCCTTCGACCTGATGAAGACAGACTTCGGCGAATACGGCGAGGTCAACAAGGCATGGAGCGCCGACGACGTCAAGGGCTTCACCCGCATCATGGCCAACCCCATGAAGATCTACCACAACGTCCAGATGCGCAACGGCAAGGAGGAGTAAGGCCATGATAAAAGCAGGAATCATAGGAGGCGCCGGCTACACAGCCGGCGAGCTCCTGCGCATACTCATCAACCATCCCGGGGTGGAGATATCCTTCATACACTCCACCTCCAACGCCGGGGCTCCCGTCACAGATGTCCACGGGGGACTGATAGGCGAGACCGACCTTCGCTTTGCCGAGAGCTTCGACCTCGGAGCCATAGACGTGCTCTTCCTCTGCTCGGGCCACGGTTTCAGCCGCGGATTCCTCGCGGAGAACCCTCTGCCCGAAGGTGTCAGGGTGATAGACCTGGCCCAGGACTTCCGCGACGAGAGCGACGGATTTGTCTACGGACTCCCCGAAATCGCGCGCGAGCGCATCCGCGGGGCTGTCCGCCTGGCCAATCCCGGATGTTTCGCCACGGCCATACAGCTTGCGCTCCTCCCCCTGGCCGCAGACGGCCGCCTCGGGGGCAGGGAGGTGTACGTCACAGGCATCACAGGCTCGACCGGAGCCGGCGTCAAGCCCGGGAGCACCACCCACTTCTCCTGGCGCACAGACAACCTGAGCGTCTACAAGCCCTTCACCCACCAGCACCTCGCCGAGATAGGCCGCACCCTCTCGGCGGCCGCCGGAGGCGAGGGCCCGAAGATTACATTCGTGCCCATGCGCGGCGACTTTGCCCGAGGCATCTTCGTGACCGCCGTCATAGACTGCGGCCTCACAAAAGAGGAGGCCACGGAGCTGTATGAGAAGTTTTACGCCACAGCCGAGTTCACCCACGTGTCGCGCCGCCCCATAGACCTCAAGCAGGCCGTCAACACCAACAAGGCCATCATAGGCCTCGAGGCCCACGAGGGCAAGCTCCTCGTATCCTGTGCCATAGACAACCTGCTCAAAGGGGCCTCGGGCCAGGCCGTGCAGAACATGAACCTCATGTTCGGCCTCCCCGAGCGCACAGGCCTCGCCCTCAAGCCCTCGGCATTCTGACATCACTCTCACAGGCCTTATATGTCCTAAAAGCCTTACAACTGGGCCATATAAGCCAACACCCAAGCACTATGCAACTATTCGACGTATACTCGCTATATGACATCGAGCCGGTCCGCGGCGAGGGCTCGTATGTATTCACCGCCGACGGCACTCGCTATCTCGACCTCTACGGAGGCCATGCCGTCATCTCGATAGGCCACGCCCATCCCGCATATGTCAAGGCCGTGGCCGACCAGGCCGCGCGCCTCGGCTTCTACTCCAACTCGGTGCAGAACTCGCTCCAGCAGGCCCTCGCCGACCGCCTCGGCAAAGCCTCGGGCTATGACAGCTACCAGCTCTTCCTCTGCAACTCGGGCGCCGAGGCCAACGAGAACGCCATGAAGCTCGCCTCGTTCGCCACAGGACGCTCCGAAATCCTCGCCTTCGACAAGGCTTTCCACGGACGCACCTCAGGCGCCGTCGCCGCCACAGACAATCCCAAGATACAGGCCCCCTTCAACGCCACAGACAATGTGACTTTCGCCCCGCTCAACGATCAGGAGGCCGTGACACGCCTGCTCGAAACCAAGCGTTTCGCCGCCGTCATCATCGAGGGCATACAGGGCGTCGCAGGCATAAGGATGGTGGACGACGACTTCCTCCGAGACCTCGACCTGCTCTGCAAGAAGACAGGCTCGCTCCTCATCCTCGACGAGATACAGAGCGGATACGGACGCACGGGACACTTCTTCGCCCACCAGCACGCCGGCATACGCCCCGACATCATCACCTGCGCCAAGGGGATAGCCAACGGCTTCCCGATGGGCGCCGTGCTCATCTCGCCGGACATCAAGCCCGCCAAGGGGATGCTCGGCACCACCTTCGGAGGCAACCACCTGGCCTGCGCGGCCGCCTCGGCTGTCCTCGACGTGATGGAAGAGGAAAACCTCGTGGCCAACGCCGCCGAGACCGGAGCCTACCTGCTCGAGCGCCTCGCCCGGCTCGCCGAAAGCTCTGACGAGATAACCGAGGTGCGCGGACGCGGCCTCATGATAGGCATCGAAATCAAGGGCGACGCCTCGGCCATGCGCAAGAAGCTCCTCTTCGACCACCACATCTTCACCGGAGGCGCGGGGCTCCACACCGTCCGCCTGCTCCCCGCCCTCGGCATCACCAAAGCCCAGGCAGACACCTTCCTGGACGCATTCTCCTCACTAATCTCCACCTCAAACACTGAAAAATGAAACACTTCACCACCGTCAACGACATCGGCCCCCTCGACCTCGCCGTCAAGGAGGCCCTCGAGATAAAGAAAGACCGCTTTGCCCACACCGCGCTCGGCCGCAACCGCACACTGATGATGATATTCTTCAACTCCAGCCTGCGCACACGCCTCTCCACACAGAAGGCGGCCATGAACCTGGGCATGAACGTCATCGTGCTCGACGTCAATCAGGGTGCATGGAAGCTCGAGACCGAGCGCGGAGTAGTGATGGACGGCGACAAGGCCGAGCATCTCCTCGAGGCCATACCCGTCATGGGCAGCTACTGCGACATCATAGGCGTGCGCTCGTTCGCCGGCCTCAAAGACAAGGACGAGGACTATGAAGAGAGGGTCATCAGCCAGTTCATACGCTATTCGGGCCGCCCGGTGTTCTCGATGGAGGCCGCCACACGCCACCCCCTCCAGAGCTTCGCCGACCTCATCACCATCGAGGAGTTCAAGACCAAGGAGCGCCCCAAGGTGGTCATGACCTGGGCTCCCCACCCCCGCGCGCTCCCTCAGGCCGTCCCCAACTCCTTTGCCGAATGGATGAACGCCACGGACAACGACTTCGTCCTCACCCACCCCCTGTCACGTATACACATCTGACGCTGCCGACGATATTACGCGG
>JAIDJD010000358.1 GCA_029052375.1 Duncaniella sp.
GCGAGAGCGGGACGATTGTCTAAGATTGAGGACATGATTCCTTTTAAGTATAGAATTGATTTAAAGGGTTCAGATATGCTGGGGGAGGAATGAAGAGTTGATGAGCACTGCTATGCCGAGGACAAGTACCTGGATAGTCTGTCTGGAACAACCCTTCCACTCCTTGAGTATGATGCCCCAGACGTTGGAGAACACCACGTTGAGGGCCATGAGGATACACCACGAGAAGGTGAGCAGCACCTCAGACTCGACGAGGAATCCCTTGCCGAGCGCGAGCCCGAAGAACTGGCTGTACCAGAGCAGGCCGGCGAGGGCGCAGAAGAAGATGTTGTTGAGCCAGATGGAGCCTTTGCCATAGTCGCCGAAGGTCTTGTTTGAGGCGTTCTGCCACAGGCAGTAGACTGCGTTGGTGACAAAGCCGCCGAGTGTGACAAGCAGTGTGGCGGGGAGGGTCTTGTAGATTTCGGGCGATTCGGCGAAGGTGATGCCAGAGCCGAACTCGAGGCCGACGTTGAAGCATCCGCTCATGACGCCGGCGAGAAGAGCGATGGCAAGACCCTTGGGGAAGTTGAAGTCGGCCACAGCCTTTTTCTTCTCCTCCTCGCTGAGCGAGCGCGACTTCATGGCGCCGGCATAGCCGATGATGGCGATGCCGATGAGGGTCACCACAACGCCTATGATGACAGAGGCGGTGAGGCGCGAGAGATAGTCACCCTCGGGGAAGAAGATGTTGAGCATCACGGGGCCGAGGATGGTACCGAGACCGGCACAGGTGCCAAGGGCAATAGACTGGCCGAGTGCGACGCCGAGATAGCGCATGGAGAGGCCGAAGGTGAGTCCGCCGATACCCCAGAGCGCACCGAAGAGGATAGTCATCCAGATGCGGAACGAGTTGTCGGCTGTGAACAGCTCGCAGAGCGAGTGGCCCTCGGGCACAGCAAGAAGCGCACCGAGGAAGGGAAAGACAAGCCATGCAAAGACGCCCTGGACCAGCCAGTAGCTCTCCCAGCTCCACTGCTTGATTTTGTTGATGGGCACGTAGCAGCTGCTCTGGCAGAAGGCGCCGATGGCTATGATGAGAAGACCTATGATAATCATTGTTTCTGACGGAATGTGAGACAAGTACACTCTAAACTCTGTGTGGGACAGAGGCCGGCCGCACAAGGCGTGGGGCCGGACACTGTCCCACACAGGGGGAGAGTCTTGTTATCAGTTGCGCTTGGAGGTTACTTCAGCCTCGTACTTCTCGATCTCCTTGATGAAGTCGGCGCCGGCGGGGATGTTGTTGCGGAGGCAGAACATATTCCATACGTCGCCGAAAGGCATTGCCTTGGCCTCTTCCATGAGAGCGAGCTTCTGGAAGTTGCGGTCGGTGAGCTCAAGCTCGGAGAGCTTGGCCACGGGCTCGAGGAGACCGCGGAGGACAGACTTCTGTGTGGCGCGGGTACCTACAACATAAGCGCCGATGCGGTTGATGGAGCCGTCGAAGTAGTCGAGACCGATGTGTACGCGGTCAAGGGCGTTGCAGCGGGTGATCTCCATGCAGAGCTCGAGGGTGGCGTCGTCCATGATGGTAACGTGGTCGGAGTCCCAGCGCATGGGGCGCGACACGTGGAGCATAATCTCGGGGCAGAAGAGAAGCACCGAAGACACCTTGTCGCCTACGCTCTCTGTGGGGTGGAAGTGGCCGGTGTCGAGGGTGACGATCTTGTTGTTCTGGGCGCAGTATGCGGTATAGAAGTCGCTCGAGCCGACGGTCATGGCCTCGAGGCCGATGCCGAACACCTTGGACTCGAGACAGTCCTTCATGTGGTCATACTTGGTGGTGAAGATTTCGTCGAGCGACTGCTTGAGCAGCGAGCGGTAGAGCATACGGTTGACGGTCATCTCCTTCTGTCCGTCATGCACCCAGAGGTTCATGATACACTGGTCGTCGAGCTGGCGGCCCATCTCGTTGGCGATGGCGCGGCAACGCTTGGTGTGCTCGATCCAGAAGTCGCGGATGCTCTTGTCGGGGTTGGAGAGCGAGAGAGAGCCGCTCTTGGGGTGGGAGAAGGAGGTGGAGTTGAAGTCGAGCTTCACACCGTTGGCCTTGGCCCAGTCTATCCAGCCCTGGAAGTGCTCGATTGACACCTCGTCGCGGTCTACCTTCTTGCCTCCGAACTCGCCGTAGATCTCATGGAGATTGATGCGGTGGCTGCCTCCGATGAAGGAGAGGGCCTTCACGAGGTCGGCGCGGAGCTCATCTATATTGCGTGCCTTGCCGGGATAGTTGCCGTTCACCTGGATGCCGCCGGTGAGGTCGCCGGTGCTCTCGAAGCCGGCCACGTCGTCTGCCTGCCAGCAGTGGATAGAAATCTGTACTTTCTGGAGGGTCTCGAGGGCCTTCTCGGTATCGATGCCGAGCTCGGCATAGCGTTCGCGGGCTATCTCGTAAGCCTGGCGGATCATTGCTTCATTCATTGTCGGTGGGTATTTTGATTTTTAAGGATTGTTTACATGAATCTATAGAGGTGTGTCCTGCCGCGCGGTTCAGGCGGGCATATAGGTCTTGGTCTCGGTCGAGGCGACGGCCACGTTGCGCATCTCCTTGAGGGTGGGCAGTTCGCCGCAGGCCTTGAGCTGGACCAGAACGTTGCCGAGAGCAGTACACTCGGCGGGGCCTGCCACAACGGGCATACCGAGAGTGTCGGCCGTCATCTGCATCAGGTGTCCGTTGAGCGAACCGCCGCCAATGACATGGAGACGCTTGACGTCGTGGTCGGGCTGAAGCTCGCGGAGCCACCCGAGCACCTCCTTGTAGCGGGCCGCAAGCGAGCGGAAGATGACGCGGACATAGTCGGCAGGCTTGGCGGGCACTTCCTGGCCTGTGCGCACACAGTAGGCGTCGATGGCCTTGGTCATGGAGATAGGATGGTCAAACGAGGGGTCGTCGGGATTGATGACAGACTCGCAGGCGCTCTCGTTGCAGAGGCCGGTGAGAGCCACGATGTCGTCGACAGGCGCCTCTCCGGCAGTCCACTCTTCGCGGCAACGCTCGAAGAGCCACATACCGCAGATGTTCTTGAGGAAGCGGACTGTGCCGTCTATGCCGCCCTCGTTGGTGAAGTTGTAGCCGCGCGACGCATCGTTGATGATGGGACGGGGGCTTTCGGTGCCGAGCAGCGACCATGTGCCGCAGCTCAGATATGCGTAGTCGGGGTCGGGAGTGGGCACTCCGATGACAGCCGACGCGGTGTCATGTCCGGCGACAGCCACAACGGGTATCTCGCCGAGGCCTGTATAGTCCTGGATCTGAGGTGTGAGGGTGCCGATGACATATCCGGGGTTGACCATGGGGCCGAACTTGTCTCGCGAGAGGCCTATCTCTTTGAGGAGTGTCTCGTCGAGATCGCCTGTCATCGGGTTGAGCATCTGGGATGTCGAAGCCACGGTGTATTCGGTGACGGCATTGCCCGTGAGCATAAAGGCGAGCGCATCGGGCATGAAGAGTATCTTGTCTGCCTTGCGTATGCAGTCGCGCTCTCCGCGCTGCATGGTGTCGAGCTGGAAGAGCGTGTTGAAGTCCATGAACTGGATGCCCGTGAGGCCGTATGTCGTCTCGCGGGTGAGGTTGCGGTGGAACTTGTCCACGGCGCCCTCTGTGTGGCCGTCGCGGTAGCAGTGGGGGAGCCCTGCAAGCGAGCCGTCGTTGTAGAAGAAGGCTACGTCGCAGCCCCAGGTGTCAATGCCTATGGACGAGAGTTCAGCGCCCTTCTCCTCGAGAATCGTCTTGGCCTTGCGGAGTCCCTTGAGCACCTCTTCGAAGAGGCCGGGGAGGTTCCAGTAGATGTGTCCGGCTATGGGGAGCATGGGGTGTTTGAAGCGGGAGACTTCCTGCATCTCCACCTTGTTGCCATCGAATGTGGCGAGGATTGTGCGGCCGCTTGTGGCGCCGAGATCCACGGCGAAATGATATGTCATGGTTTGAGATTGAAGTTGAGGGATACGTGATATGGTTTGCAGGACCGGTTCAGTCCATGTGCCAGAGTTCCTTGACGGGGATTGTGACCGGAGAGTTGTCGGGATTCACCTCCATGATATCTGCCATATAGTCCCACCAGCGCCGTGTCACCTCGTCGGCGGCCTCTGCGTCCTGAGAGTTGGTGTCGCCCTCTACTTCTTGATATCCGAAGAGGATGTTGGTGTCCTTGTCCCAGAATATGGAGTAGTTTCTTACGCCCGATTCCGCAATCTGTCGGCGCAGCTCGGGCCACAATGCGGCGTGGCGGCGCTCATACTCTTCTTCGAATCCAGGCTTGAGTTGCATCTTGAAGGCAAACCTTTTCATGGCAGGTATAAGTATTTTATGGTGATTTGAGGTGTGTAGAATACTCTCTCGATGTTCCGGCAAGTCTACGAGAGCACCGCAAAGTTACAAAAATAAAACTCAAGGACAAAGAAAAATTACATCTTTTTTTCATTCGCCCACAGCGCGGGCGCCCGAAGGGGCAAAAACTATGAAGCCGGCTACAATAAGTGCAAGCACGTACGGATAGTAAAGGTAGGGCAACAGGGACACCGGAGATATACCCGCGAGAGATGTTGCCAGAAGCGTCTGTGCGCCGTAGGGTATGAGACACTGCACTATGCACGAGCACGTGTCGAGAAGCGAGGCAGTCCTCGCGCCCGGGATTGAATAGCGCCTGGCTATGTCGCGCGCAATGGTGCCGACTGTGATTATAGCCACCGTATTGTTGGCCGTACACAGGTTGACGACGCCTACAAGACACGCTATGACGCCCCTTGCCCCGCGTGATGTGGCGATACGCGCCGTCATCACCCTCAAAAGCCAGTCAATGCCCCCGGTATGACTGATGACGCCGAGGAGTCCTGCGGCGAGGAGCGTGACGAGAGTCAGCTCGCCCATCCCTGAGATGCCCTCTCCGAGACTCCTGACAAGGACAAGCCAGTCTGAGCCAAGGGACATGGCTATGACAAAAGAAGCGACGATGCCGCACCCGAGAACGGCCACCACATTTACCCCTATGAAAGAGAGGAAGATTATGAGAAGGTATGGCACCACGAGCCACGGATTGCCGTGCAGCGAAGGTGTCGTTTCGGGCACTCCGGCTCCCATTGATATATATAAAGCGAGAGACACCAGAGCGGCGGGAAGCACCACTCGGAAATTGGCCTTGAACTTGGCCTCCATCCCCACGCCCTGAGACCGCGTGGCCGCAATGGTCGTGTCTGAGATGAAAGACAGATTGTCGCCGAAGAAGGCTCCGCCGAGCACAGCCGCCACAAACAGCGGGACCTCGCATCCTCCGGCCTGGGCTATGCTGACCGCGAGAGGACAGAGGGCCACGACTGTGCCCACCGAGGTGCCGATGGACACCGATATGAAACAAGCGGCCGCAAAAAGGCCCGGCAGTATGTATGCAGACGGGAGATAATGGAGAGCAAGGGCGACGGTAGCGTCTATGGCGCCGCATCCCTTGGCAAGAGAGGCAAATGCTCCGGCGAGAATATACACCCAAATCATATAGAGTATGCCGGGCTGGGCCGCTCCGCGCGAGAACACCTCTACCCTCTCGGGCAACGTGGCATTGCGGATGGTGGCGAGGCCCCATGCCGACGCCGCGGCGAAGGCTACGGGCAGAGGCATGGCATAAAAGTCGCCCGCAAAAAGCGAGACGGCAAGGTAGAGCGCCATGAAGAGCATCATGGGCGACAGCGACAGGAGCCCCCTGCGCGTGGATATGCGAGGCCGGGTGGAAGTCTTTGGCATCTCAGGTGTCACTCAGCGGTTGCATCGCCTGGCTCGGGCTGACGCTCGGGCAGGGCTGAGGCTATCGCACAGTAAGACTCGTCCATCAGGGCCGAGAGGTCGTGTCCTTCAGACCTGGGCTCTATGGGCTTGTGTATGGTGAGGCGGATATGTCCAGGGCGCGGCAGAAGGTCAAAGCGCGTCATCACGTCATACGAACCGTCGATGGTTATCGGCACCACAGGCAGGCTGAACTCAACGGCAAGACGATATGCACCCTTCTTGAAACGGTGCATCACACCGTCAGGGGTGCGGGCGCCCTCAGGGAAAACCACAATAGACATCCCGCCTCTCAGCTGTCGTTCGGCGGCCTCCATTGTATGACGCGTCCCTCCGCGCGAGCTATTGTCGACGAATATCTGGCCTGACCATTTGCAGGCAAGACCGACGAAAGGTATCCTGCGGAGACTCTGCTTCATCATCCACCTGAAATTGTGGCCGAGGTAGCCATAGACCGAAAAGATGTCATAGGCTCCCTGGTGGTTGGCTACAAATACATATGATGTGTCGCGGTCTATGTTGCCGCGGCCGGATACCGAGACCCGGACAAAAGCGAGCCAGCAGAACACACGGCTCCAGACCACGGCCGGATAATAACCGGCCCATCGCCCGAATCCGAGAGCCGACCCGACGACAGCGAGAGTTGCCGCGACAATGGTGGCGACAATCACCAGAGGACACATGACCAAGATCTGGTAGATGCGGTAGAGAATCAGCTTGAGAGACATGGAAAGATAGTGAATGCTTTTTTTGAAGATGCAAATTTAAGACATTTTGCCGAGAATACACGCGCACATCCTAAAAAGTTGAGCGGGGAGGAATGCAAATGCCCGGCCATGATGCAGCCATGAAG
>JAIDJD010000359.1 GCA_029052375.1 Duncaniella sp.
TATGGCTTGGAAACTTGTAGAGACAAGTTGCGACAACTTGATTTGTGCCTGTCGGAGACAGAGCATCTCAAATTCAAGAGTCAGGCACTAACAAGGCACTATTAAATTTTTAGATACGCTATCTACTTGATATAGCTACATTTGGAGCGTAAGGAACAAGTCCCTCCACCTCCACAGATAGGTCTGATTATCAGACTTTTACAAAAGATAATACCCAATTTTTGCACCCAAAACCGCAAAGTTGGGTGTTTTTATTTATTCTTACCCAACGCGGGCTGAACCAGAAAACCCGTGCGGTTCAATGCGAACCGCACGGGAGTCGTGTGTAAGGAGTATTAGAATCCGATTTTAGGACGGTTGTTCTCTGAGATTCTCTCGCGGCGGCAGGAGGCTATTATCTCGTTGACGTCTACGGTGTCATTGCCGGAAAGAATGGCATTGACAGAGTGTTTGCGGGCAATGTTCTCGATTTCGCCTCCCGAAAGGTCAAACAGCGAGGCGAGCGTCCGCGCATCCTGTTCTGAGAGGCCGGAAAGCATTGTCTGCCAGATTGTGACACGAGATTCAAGAGAGGGCTTGTCAAAGCGTATTTTGTAAAGGAAGCGTCGCTCGAACGCTTTGTCGAGGTTGGTGGTGAGGTTTGTGGTGGCTATCATGATGCCCTCGAGTGTTTCCATTTCCTGAAGGATGATGTTCTGAATGGAGTTTTCCATCTTGTCGACGGCTCTTGACGCACCTTCCATTCTGACACCCAACACGGCGTCTGCCTCATTGAAAAGCAGTATCGGTGCCAGTTTCGAGTTGCGGCAGATATTGCGGTAGCGGTCGAAGAGGGCCTTTATGTTCTTTTCGCTTTCGCCTACCCAGCAGCTCTTTATCTTGTCTACATCCACGCGCATTATGTCTCGTCCTGTCTGTCGTGCTATCTGATAGACAGTTTCTGTCTTGCCTGTTCCCGGTGTGCCGTAGAATATGCAGCAGAATCCGGGTCTCATGCCTGCGGCGCGAAGACGGGTCTGAATTTCGGAGAATCGGTTTTCTGAGAGGATTGATGACAGCTCCGTTATCTGTTCGTGTTCAGAGGCGTTGTATACGAGTTTTTTCTCTGCAAGAGTGCCGGCCTTGACAAGCCCTTTGTCTGACTTGCCTAACGTGTTTATATTCAGTTCGCAAAGCAGTTGCTCCTTGGCCTTGTCTGTGAGCTTGAAAGCATCCGAGCGGGCCATGCCGTCCTCGTTGACATTCTCGATAAGCTCATTTTCGAAGAGGTCTGAGTCTCGGTTGCGGAATTCTCGCTTTACCCAGCTTGGCAGCTCGTCGTCGTCATATATGTTGTCGATGTCGTGAAATCCGATATTGTCATCGTTGTTTTCTACAAACAGATGAGCCATGTAGACAAACAGCAGGGTGTCTTCGGTGTCCAGGCCGCAGCGGTCCAGCTCGGTGGCAAAAGCGGTATTTTTGATTTCTTCAAGCATATCCATCGTCTGTTCCTTCAAAGACTCGTGTGTCTGCTCGTCGTCGTCTTTCTCATTCATCAGTTTGGCGAATCTGTCGAAGAACGCCTGGGTGTCGGGCACAGGCTCTTCTTCGTAGATGTATGGCTGATTTTTGCGCAGAGATTTCAGCACTGCGCCCGGCACACGGTAGCTCAGCGATCTGCGGCAGCGGGAGGCCCTGAGATAGCGTTTGGATTCAAGGACGTCTATGTCGTCCGAAAGCCGAAGTATCTTGGTGGTGCGGCATCCGGCATACTTTGCAATCTCCGATATCATTATGCGGCTGTCCTCGCTGCGGTCTATGAACATTGACAGCAATACCACCTGCATGGGGGTGAGTTTCAGCTTGCGGGAGGCATATCTGATGTATGCGGACGCCTTGTCGAACAGGTCGTTGTCGAGATTGGAGCCTTCGGCGAGCTCGACTATGTGTTCGAAGGATTCCAGAATACTTTTGGGCTTGACATTCGTAGTCTCGTTCTTCTGTTTTGATCTGTCGTCTGTGTTTGTTTTTTGAAGGTCTAATTTTCTCATTGCTTGGATAACAGTTTTAATTTATGGTGCAAAATTATGATGGTCGTGTATCAAAAGGCGGTACAGCTTAAAGATTTTTTTTCGGTCGCGGATAATTATCGCGGGCGTCAACACTCATATACCCCTGATTTTCGATGCAAAGTTGAGAAGCGGGGGGGGGGGATATTTTGTCTACCCCCGTGGGGGTTGAATATTTTTTTGTTTGGTGGGGGCGGG
>JAIDJD010000036.1 GCA_029052375.1 Duncaniella sp.
ATCGTCTGCAGAGTCAGATCTGTATAAGATACAGGGCCTGTCGGGCGATGTCGTCGAGGCGTGCGGCCTCGGCCAGGCGCGCGGCCTCGGCTTTGCGGGCCTCTTCGGCCAGACGAGCCTCCTCGGCTCTGCGCGCGGCCTCTTCGGCTCTGCGCGCGGCCTCCTCGGCGGCGCGTGCCGCGGCTTCCTCCTCGGCCTTGCGGCGCTCCTCTTCCTGGCGGATGTGGGCGGGCACCACGAGACACTCCTGGGCGCCCTGGGCGCGGGCCTCGGACATGATGGCTATGATGTCTACGGCGTCAGAGCTCTGGATGCGTCCGTCGAGGATGCGCACCCCGCTGTCGGGGACACCGATGCGGACGTTGAGGCCCGTCATCTGCTGGAGGCGGTCTGTGAGGCCTCCGAGACGTGCGGCGCGGCCCGCCACCACGATGCCCTTGGGCAGCTGGGAGGGGGTGAGGCCGGCATACTTGATCTGTTCCACGACGTTGAGCAGAATCTCTATGGCGCGCGACGAGACGTAACAGTTGATGGCCGATATCTCGGTGCCCTCCGAGGTGCGTCCGCCGTTCTTCTCGCTGCCGGGCCGGGCGTCGCCATAGGAGAGCTTGAGCTCTTCGGCGCGCTCCTCGAGGAAGTTGAGGGCCGTGATGTCGCGCGTGATGTTGCGTCCGCCCAGGGGGAGGACGGCGAGATGGAGCAGGACGCCGCCGCGATAGATAGAGACGGTGGTGGTCTCAGCGCCGAAGTCCACGAGCATACATCCCAGACGCTTCTCCTCGGCCGACAGAACGGTCTCGGCCACGGCGAGGGGACGGACAAAGAGGCCCTCGATGCGCAGGCCGAGGCGCTGTCCTATCACCTCGGTGAGGTTCTTGGCCAGCTGGTTGCGGCAGCTCACCAGCGAGAGGCGGGCCGATATCTGCTGGCAGTACATACCCACGGGGCGGCTCGTGGCGGTGTTGTCCACGCGGAGCTCCTTGGGGAGCGCCTGCACCACGAAGCGGTCTGCCATGGGACGGTTGAGGGCCTCGTCTGTGATGTCCTTGATGATGGTGTCGGTGATTTCTGTCTCTGTGGCAAAGCGGCGCTCGATGTCGATGTTCTCGGCCATGAGCGAGCGTCCGCCCAGGCTGAGGTAGACACCCTCTATGCGCTTGGGCGCCACTCTCTGCTCGAGGCGCTGGACCACGCCGCGCACGGCGGCGGCGGTCTCCACCACGTTGCGGATGCATCCGTGGCGCACGATGTCGGAACAGTGTTCCTCTTCGATGGCCTTGACGCTGAGGACGCCCTCGGCCGAGACTGTGCCGATGGCTCCTTTTATCTTGGAGCTCCCTATCTCAAGGGCTATGATTGATTTCTCTTCCATTGTCGGATTGTGGGGATGGATGTGGTGTTGATGCTTGGTTGTTGTCGGGGTGGACGGCTCTCATCCGGCCTTCTGGGTCTTTCGTGTCGGGATGGGGCGGTCCGAGTTGGCGGCCACGCCATGCAGGCTCTGGCCCGGGGCTACGTTGTCGCCCGCGAGCATGGCGTCTATGCTGACGGTCTCGTCTATGTCGTAAGACCTCACGGGCATCTCCGGAGCCTTGCGCCGCCGCTTGGTGGCTACAATCTGGCCGTGCCACTTGAGCGACAGGGTGTCATACTTCTCCCAGCCCTGCTCGGAGAGCACCTTGGAGTAGAATGTCCTGAGGCGCTTCATCTTGAGCGGGAGGTCCGAGAGGTCGCCGATGTTCACCACGTGCTCGCGTATGGCGGGTATCAGATAGATGTCGCGGGGCGAGCGGGCCTCTATCATCGTGATGTACGAGTTCCAGACCGTGTCTGCGGCCAGGAAGTCGATGAGGGGGAGGAGCGTCAGCGGGGTGAAGGTGGTGTCCGAGGCCGCGAAGTGTCCGCGTATGACGGGGACATTCTTGCGGAATCTCGGGCCGGCCTTGACGTGCTTGC
Organism: Duncaniella sp.; assembly: GCA_029052375.1. Classification (GTDB taxonomy): domain Bacteria; phylum Bacteroidota; class Bacteroidia; order Bacteroidales; family Muribaculaceae; genus Duncaniella. The sequence goes on from JAIDJD010000036.1 coordinate 1,957, forward strand.
CGCGGCGGTTGACGTAATAGCTCGAGTCTCCGTCGAAGATGCGGGCCACGGGGACTATCGGCGTCACCGAGATGCAGACCGAGCCGTCGGTGAGGGTCACCACCGAGGCGTCCTCGAGCTTGTCCATGCCGAGCAGCCGGCGGCGTATCTTCTGGGTGTCGATGCTGCCGGCGGGGAGAGCGGGGGCCTCGGCGGGGAGGTTGTCAAGCTCGGCGGCTATCTCGTCGGGGCTGACAAACCCCTCCGTGCCGGGAGTCGCCTCGACCTCTATGGTCATGGAGGGACACCTCTGCGAGCGGTCGGCCTTGAGCGACACCGAGAGCGACACTGCAAGGTAGACGGCGAGGACGGCCGTGAATATGATGGTGAGATATCTTGGCATAAGCTGTGGCAGGTCTTTGGCCTCAGGACTTGATTTTCTCTATTATCTGAGGTATGAGCGTGTTGATGTCTCCGGCCCCGAGGGTCAAAAGTATGTCAAAGTTACGACTTTTCAGCGTATCTGCCAATTTTTCTTTGTCGGTTAATGCTTTGTCGGCCGATTTTACATCCTTGAGTATCATCTCGGATTCCACGCCGGGGATGGGGAGCTCGCGCGCGGGATATATGGGGAGCATCACCACGTCGTCGGCCTGGGAGAGGGCGTCGGCAAACTCTGCGGCGAAGTCGCGTGTGCGCGAGTAGAGGTGGGGCTGGAAGGCCACTGTGAGGCGGCGTCCGGGATAGAGGGCCTTGACCGAGGCTATGGACTTGGCCACCTCGGCGGGATGGTGGCCGTAGTCGTCGATGATGACACGCCCGTTCTCGCCCGGCTCCTCGTAGCGCCGCTCGAAGCGCCGCTTGGTGCCCCGGTACGAGGATATGGCCTCGCGGATGGCCACGGGGTCGAAGGCCTGGGTGACTGTGACAGCCGCGGCGGCCGCCACAGCGTTCTCGATGTTGACCTCAACGGGCACGCCGAGGTTGACGTTGCGGATGGTGCCGCGGGGGGTGACGATGTCGAACGTGATGTGGCCGGGGGTGCGGCGGATATAGGAGGCGTGGAAGTCTCCGCCGTCGCGCGAGTAGGTCAGCACCTGCACGCCCTCCCTGACGCGGGGCTTGAGCTTGAGCCCCTCGTGGACGATGAGGGTGCCTCCGGGCTTGATGAGCTCGGTGAAGCGGGCGAAGCTCTCGAGATAGGCCTCCTCGTTGCCGTAGATGTCGAGGTGGTCGGGGTCTGTGGATGTGATGACGGCCACTGTGGGGGTCAGCCAGTGGAACGAGCGGTCATACTCGTCGGCCTCCACCACGCTGTATGCCGACGTCGGGGCCAGCAGGAAGTTGGTGCCGTAGTTTATCAGCTCTCCGCCGAGAAAGGCGTTGCATCCCGCGCCGCAGACCTTGAGGATGTGGGCCGCCATGCTCGAGGTTGTGGTCTTGCCGTGAGTCCCGGCAAAGCACAGCGCCACAGAGCCTTCGGTGACGATGCCGAGCGCCTGGGCGCGCTTCATCATCTCGAATCCGTTGTCGCGGAAATACTTCATCCAGGGCATCGTGTCGGGGACTGCGGGGGTGTATATCACCGTCGTCCCCTCGGGCTGGCGCATATCTTCGGGTATAGCCTCGACAGAGGGGTCGAATGTTATCTCCACGCCTTCAGCCTCAAGCTCGGCTGTAAGTTCGGAAGGGGTGCGGTCATAGCCGGCGACACGCTTGCCGCGGCTCAGAAAGTAGCGCTCGAGGGCGGCCATGCCGATGCCGCCTGCGCCTATGAAGCAATATCGTTCAGAGTCCATAGCCTTGGATCTTTTGTGTTTGAAGTTTAGTGAGGCCCTGCGGCCCTGTATGTCTGTATCTTATAATTAAGTCTTATAAGATTTATAATTCTCAGTTCCCGATTATCTCCGCTATAAGCCCGGCTATCCTGTCGTCTGCCGACGGGAGCGCCATCTCCCTGATGTTCTTCTCGAGGGCGGCGCGGGCCTCGGGGTCGCCGAGCAGGCGCTTGATTTCGCCGGCCAGACGCTCCTTGGCCTCGGCGTCGAGTATCATCACAGCCGCGCCGCGGTCTGCGAGAGCCTCGGCGTTGTGGCGCTGGTGGTCTTCGGCTACATTGGGCGAGGGTATCAGGATGACAGCCTTGCCGAGATTCTGCAGCTCCGAGATGGTGCCGGCTCCGGCGCGGGCCACCACGAGGTCGGCCGCACGGTAGGCGACATCCATATGCTTGATGAACACGGTGGCCTTGGTGTCGAGCATCGTCTCGGCCTTCTGTGCAAACAGCTCTGCGCCATAGCGCCCTGTCTGCCAGTAGAGCGAGGCATCGGCCTCGGCCAGAGCGTCGGCCGAGGCGGCTATGGCCTCGTTGACGGTGCGGGCGCCGAGCGAGCCTCCCACGCTGAGCACAAGGGGCTTGTCCGGGTTGAAGCCGAGCTGTTCCTTGGCCTCGCGGCGCGTCATGCCGCACTCGTCCAGCTCCTTGCGGGTAGGATTGCCGGTCTTGACTATCTTGTCTGCGGGGAAAAACCGTTCCGTGCCGTCATAGGCCACGCATATCATGCGCGCCCTCTTGGCCAGCAGCTTGTTGGTGACGCCCGGATACGAGTTCTGCTCCTGTATCAGCGTGGGTATGCCGCGCCTCTGGGCCTCCTTGAGCACGGGCCCCGAGGCATATCCGCCCACGCCGACGGCGATGTCGGGCTTGAACCCGGCCACAATCCTGCGGGCCTTGCGCATCGACTTCCAGAGCTTCCACAGCACACCGAAGTTGCGCCACAGACGCTTGCGGTCAAACCCGGCCACGGGGAGGCCTACTATGCTGTATCCGGCCGCGGGGACCTTCTCCATCTCCATGCGCCCCTCGGCGCCGACAAAAAGGATTTCAGCATCGGGCCAGCGGCGCCTGACGGCGCCGGCTATAGACAGGGCGGGGAAGATGTGTCCTCCTGTGCCGCCTCCGGAGATGAGCAGTTTCATGACGGTGTGGTGAATATGTTGTAGGGTTTTTCTGTAAGTCTTGTAAATCCTGAAAAACTTATATATCTGTTTGTATATATAAGGAAGAGAGGGGACGGATTGTTCTCAGAGCTGCATCATGTTGGTGCCGCTCATCTGTTCGGGCAGGGTGTCGAGCTCGTCGCGCTTATCCTGGTTCTTGCTGTTCTTGTGGGTGGCCGTGCGGCTCACGGATAGCATTATGCCGAAGGCTATGCAGGTGACCAGTATCGACGTGCCGCCCTTGGATATGAGCGGCAGCGGCTGTCCCGAGACCGGCCCGACACCCGTGACTATGGCCATGTGGAAGAGAGCCTGGAAGGCTATCATCACCGCCATGCCGAGCACGAGCAGCGCGGGATACGTGGCGTTGCAGCGCGAGACTATGCCCGCGGCCCTGCCCAGCAGCCATAGGTAGAGCAGCAGCACGAAGATGCCGCCGGCCAGGCCGAGCTCCTCGACCACGATGGCATATATGTAGTCCGAGAAGGCCAGCGGCAGGCGCGCGGCCTCGCGCGAGTTGCCGGGCCCGACGCCGAAGACGCCGCCGTGGGCCTGGGCCATGTAGCTGAGCACCTCCTGGCGGTTCTCGCCTGTGGCGGGCAGCTCCCAGCGCGGCACGGAATTGTCGCTGTGGCGTGTCAGGCGGGCTATCCAGGTCTCGACGCGCGACACCTTTCTGTGGGTCAGCGCGGTGGTCTGCGCGCCGTCGGCGGGGGTGAGCTGGGCGGCCTTGACATCCACCATGTAGAGGACGCCGATGGCCACGGCTCCGGCCGCCAGGAAGGCCCCTGCGAGCATCAGCAGGTGCTTGAACTTGGCCCCGGCTATCATGAGCATCGAGAAGCTGATGGCCACGAGCAGCACGGTGTTGGTCATGCCCTGTGTGAAGAGCAGGCCCGAGAACACCACCACGACGAGGCCGCTGTAGACGACTCCCTTGCCCGAGATGCCTGTCTGGCCCTGGTTCTGGCACGCGGCCATGATGAGGGCTATCATCAGCACCGCCGACAGCTTGAGACACTCGGCCGGGAAGATGCCTATGCCCAGGAGGGTCATGGACCTGCGCGCGCCGTTGATGTAGTCGCCGAAAAGCATGACGTAGACCATCATGGCCACGCTGACCGAGGCGAAGACGAGGGTGGCGACGACGAAGTCGCTGAAGTGGCGCCGGGCTATGAACCACGTGATGCCGAGGCCTCCGGCCAGCATCACGAGGTGGCGCAGCAGGGGCCCCATGACGCCGATAGAGGAGGAGGCCACCTCGCGGGACGAGGCGCTGTAAAGCTCGATGACAGACACCACGCAGAGCATCAGCATGATGCCCCAGATATGCTTGTCAGACTTGCCGACGGCCTTGGGCTTGGAGACGGCGGGCGAGGCGGCGGATGTGATTGTCGATTCCATAGATGAGGTGGAGATTTCTTTGTGAGGTTATGGAGAGTGTTGTTGTCAGGCCTCTCCGGCGAGCTTCCTGACGGCCTCCTTGAACCTGCGGCCGCGGTCTTCATAGCTCTTGAAGAGGTCGAAGCTGGCACAGCAGGGCGAGAGCAGCACGGTGTCTCCCTCGGCGGCTATCTCGGCACAGGCGGCCACGGCCTCCTCGAGCGAGTGGGTGTCGCGCAGCACGGGCACCTCGGAGCCGAAAAAGTCGACCAGCTTGCTGTTGTCCTTGCCCATGCAGACTATGGCCTTGACCTTCTCCCTTACCAGGGGGAGAATCTCGGAGTAGTCGTTGCCCTTGTCCTTGCCGCCGAGGATGAGCACCACCCCCTTGGGCATGGACTCGAGGGCATACCACGTAGAGTTGACGTTGGTGGCCTTGGAGTCGTTGATGTAGCGGACGCCGCGTATCGTGCCGCAGTTCTCGAGGCGGTGTTCGACGCCCTCGAAGTCCGAGAGCGCCTCGCGGATGTCCTCCTTGCGTATGTCCATTATACACCCTGTGAGGGCCGCCGCCATCGAGTTGTAGAGGTTGTGCAGGCCGTTGAGCGAGAGGTCGGCGCGCGGCATACGCAGTTTCTCGCCGGGGGCGTCGACACAGAGGATGCCCTGCTCGTCCACCCATGCTGCGCTCCCCTCCTCTTTCTTCTCGGCAAAGGGATAGAGCGAGGCGTCTGTGGAGATGCGCTCCATCTGGGCCTTGATGACGGGGTCGTCCTGCCAGTAGATGAAGGCGTCGCGCGGGGTGAGGTTGTTGAGGATGCGGAATTTGGCGTTGACGTAGTTCTGCATCTCGTATTCGTATCGGTCGAGGTGGTCGGGCGTGATGTTGAGTATCATCGCTATGTTGGCGTGGAAGCGATACATATTCTCGAGCTGGAAGCTCGAGAGCTCGATGACGTAGACCTCGTGGGGCTCGCGCGCCACCTGCAGGGCCAGGCTCTTGCCCACATTGCCAGCCAGGCCTGCGTCGAGGCCCGCCTTGCGCAGCATATGGTAGATGAGCAGGGTGGTGGTGGTCTTGCCGTTGCTGCCTGTGATGCAGACCATGCGGGCGTCCGTATAGCGTCCGGCAAACTCGATCTCGCTCACCACGGGTATGCCCTTTGCGGCCGCGGCCTCGACGGCCGGCGCCGTCGGCGGTATGCCGGGGCTCTTGACCACCTCGTCGGCCTGGAGTATGCGCTCCATGGTGTGGTGGCCCTCCTCCCACTCGATGTTCTCGCGGTCGAGAATCTCGCGGTAGTGTGACGGGATAGAGCCGGAGTCGGAGAGGAAGACGTTCCAGCCCTTGTCTTTGCCGAGGATGGCGGCGCCGACGCCGCTCTCTCCTCCGCCGAGTATGATGAGATTTTTCATTTCCTTTTGTCTGTCTATATGTGTGCCTTGCGGCGCCTGTTATCTGATTTTGAGGGTTATGAAGGTGAGGATGGCGAGCAGGAGGCCTATAATCCAGAAGCGGGCCACGATCTTGGGCTCTGGCATGGCCCGGCGCGGCAGCTTCAGCACAGACTCTATCCCTTCCTTCTGGAAGTGGTGGTGGAGCGGGGCCATCTTGAAGAGCCTGTGTCCCTCGCCGTACCTGCGCTTGGTGAGCTTGAAGTATCCTACCTGGAGCATCACCGAGAGGTCTTCGACAAAGAATATGGCACAGAGCAGGGGGATGAGCAGCTCCTTGTGGATGAGGATGGCGAAGACGGCTATGATGCCGCCGATGGTCAGCGACCCCGTGTCGCCCATGAAGACCTGGGCCGGGTAAGAGTTGTACCACAGAAACCCTATGAGGGCTCCTATCATGGCTCCCATGAACACCACCAGCTCGCTTGACCCGGGGATGTACATGATGTCGAGATAGGTGGAGTAGATGACGTTGCCCCCGAGGTATGCCATGATGGCCAGGGCGGCGCATATCGTGATGGACACTCCGGCACAGAGGCCGTCCATGCCGTCGGTGAGGTTGGCGCCGTTGCTCGTGGCGGCCACGGCCACTATCACCACCAGGATGAAGACTGCCCATCCGCCCGCCTGGGCGCCGGAGCCCATCCAGCGGGTCAGCGAGGCATAGTCGAAGTTGTGGTTCTTGACAAAGGGGATGGTGGTCTGTGTCGACTTGACGTCAGGCACGGCGGTGTCCACTGTCTCGACGAGGCCGTCTCCGGGCACGGCGGTCAGGGATGTCACCTGGCGCTGGGTGATGTCGGGGCTGAGATACATGGTGAGGCCCACGAGCAGGCCGAGGCCCACCTGGCCTATGATTTTGAACTTGCCCTTCATGCCCTCCTTGTTGTGATACTTGAACTTGAGGTAGTCGTCGAGAAAGCCTATGGTGCCGAGCCAGACGGTGGACACGAGCAGCAGCACCATATAGATGTTGGAGAGGTCGCCCACGAGCAGGCACGGTATGACGATGGAGAGGATGATGATGATGCCTCCCATCGTGGGTGTGCCGGTCTTCTTCATCTGCCCCTCGAGGCCGAGGTCGCGGACAGTCTCGCCTATCTGCATCTTCTGCAGCCTGTTGATGATGCCGCGGCCTATCACCGTGGCTATGAGCAGGGAGAGGACCGCGGCAAACACTGTCCTCACCGTGATGTAACTCATCAGTCGCGCTCCGGGCACATGGGTGTCGTTCTGGAGCCAGTCAAATAGCCAATAAAGCATTTATATTTATTGGGTTTAGGGTTTAGGGCCTTGCGGCCTTAGGTTTAAAGTTTAGCAAGGCCTTGCGGCCTGGGTTTAGGGTTTAGGGCCTTGCGGCCTTGGGTTTAAAGTTTAGCAAGGCCTTGCGGCCTGGGTTTAGGGTTTAGGGCCTTGCGGCCTGGGTTTAAAGTTTAGCAAGGCCTTGCGGCCTGGGTTTAGGGCCTTGCGGCCTGGGTTTAAGGTTTATGAGCTTCGCTCTTGGGTTTAAAGTTTAGCAAGGCCTTGCGGCCTGTGTGAAGCACAGAACTAAACTTTAAACCTTAGGCCGCAAGGCCCTAAACTTTAAACGTACAATTCTCAATTCTCGAACGCCTTCTTGACCTCCTCGCGGTCGTCGAAGTGGTGTTTGACGCCCTCGATTTCCTGATAGTCCTCGTGGCCCTTGCCGGCAATGAGGATGACGCTTCCGGGCGAGGCGAGAGCCACGGCTGTGCGTATGGCCTCGCGTCGGTCTGTGATGTGGAGCGTCTTGCGGCTGGCCTCGTCGTCGAGCCCGGCCTCCATCTCGGCTATTATGGCCTCGGGCTCCTCGAAGCGGGGATTGTCCGAGGTGAGTATCAGGCGGTCGCTGCGCCTGGCGGCCTCGGCGGCCATGATGGGGCGCTTGCCGGCGTCGCGGTTGCCTCCGCATCCCACCACGGTGATTATCTCGCCCTGCCTGCCCACCACCTCGCGGATGGTGTCGAGGACGTTGACAAGGGCGTCGGGGGTGTGGGCATAGTCGACGATGGCTGTGACGCCCCGGGGCGAGTGGAAAGCCTGGAAGCGTCCGGCCACAGGCACAAGCCGAGAGATGCACCTGAGCACATCCTCCTCGGCCCATCCCGCCAGCACTCCGGCTCCGTAGACGGCGGTGAGGTTGCAGGCGTTGAAGCGTCCCGTGAACATAGTCTCCACCTCGCGGCCGTTGAGGCTGAGGAGGGTGCCGTCGAGGCGCTGTTCGACGATGCGGCCGCGAAAGTCGGCGTCGGAGCGTATCGAGTAGGTGAAGCGCCGTGCGCGGGTGTTCTGGAGCATCACTGCGCCGCGCTTGTCGTCGGCGTTGGTCAGGGCGAAGGCCTCGGCGGGAAGCCCGTCGAAGAACATCTTCTTGGCCTGGAGGTATGCCTCGACGGTCTTGTGATAGTCCATGTGGTCGCGGGTCAGGTTGGTGAAGATGCCTCCGGCAAAGGTCAGTCCGGCTATGCGGCGCTGGTGGGCGGCGTGAGAGCTGACCTCCATGGCCGCGTATGTGCATCCGGCCTCGACCATCGATGCCAGCAGGCGGTTGATGGTGATGGGGTCGGGCGTGGTGTGGTCTGTGGGATAGGGTGTGCTGTCCACATAGTTGCAGACCGTGGAGAGGAGCCCGGCCTTGTGGCCGAGGAGGCGTGCCATCTCGTAGAAGAGGGTGGCGGTGGTGGTCTTGCCGTTGGTGCCGGTGACGCCTATCAGCCTCAGCTTGCGCGAGGGGTTGCCATACCATTCCGAAGCCATTATGCCGAGCGCCTCGGCCGACGACTCTACCTGTATGTAGGCCACTCCGGCCTCTGTCTCCTCGGGCATCCTCTCGCACACCACGGCGGCGGCGCCGAGGGCTATGGCCGAGGGTATATACTTGTGTCCGTCGACGCTGACGCCCGGGACGGCCACGAAGAGCATCCCGGGAGCGGCCTGGCGCGAGTCTGCGGTGAGGCCTGCGATGTCGATGTCGGCCGCGACGCCCTTGCGGGCCACGACGTTGACGGAGCTGAGCAGTTGGGTGAGTTGCATACTATATATAATATAATGTATCGTTAGCGGTTTGTGTTATCTTCCGAGGACTATGGCCACGGTGGTCCCGGTCTTGGCCTTGCTGCCCGGGGAGGGGCTCTGCGAGCGGACAAAGCCGCTCCCGGCCACGCTCACCTCGAATCCGGCCTCCTCGACCATGGCCACGGCCTCGCGTATGTCCAGGTGGCGCACGTCAGGCACCACGCCTCTGGCCGGCGCCGCGGGCTCGGGGCCTTTGAGGCTCTTGCCCGAGGGCAGGCCGAAGGGCTTCTTGTAGCGCGCATACTGGTCTGCGTCGGTGGAGGCGAAGAATGTGGGCCCCTGTGTGGAGAGGCTGCCTGTGGCATAGTCCGAGGAGTTGTCGAGCAGTCCGCGGGAGTAGAGCTTCATGGCCACGTTGCGGACCACCTGGCCCGACGTGGTGGCCGCGCCGAAGAAGTTCTTCTTGGGATGGCAGGTCAGCACCATGCAGGTGTACTTGGGATTCTCTGCGGGGAAGAATCCGCAGAAGGCCAGGCGCTTCTTGGCGGTGTTGTACTGTCCGTTCTCTATCATGTAGCAGGTGCCGGTCTTGCCAGCGATCCTTACCAGGTCGTTGCGCAGGAAGCGTCCCGTCCCGTGGTCGCCCCAAACGACGCGTGTGAGCATCTCGCGCATGATGGCGGCCGTGCGTGTCGAGCATACGCGCCCGCGCCCGATAGAGTCGACTGGTATCACCGAGTCGATGGAGCCCTTGAGTCTCTGGACGAGCCTCGGGCGGACAAACTTGCCCCCTCCGGCTATGGCGTTGTAGAGGGCCAGGGTGTAGATGGGGGGTATCTCTGTGGCATATCCGTAACACTGGCGCGAGAGGGCTATGCGTCCGCCGTCGCGGATGCCCACCGAGTCGATGTGCGGTGTCACCTCTCCGGCTATGCCTGTGTTGAGGGGCTCGAGAAATCCTGTCTGCTTGATGCGCGAGTAGAATCCTCCGGGGTTCGAGTCGTACTTGCGGGTGATGATGCGCGCCATGCCTATGTTGGACGACTGCTCTATGACGTCGCGCACGCGTATCGACATCGAGGCGTGGGCGTCCGTTATGGGGCGCCCTCCGGCGTATGCCCATCCGCGCCCGGTCTCAAGCACCTCGTCGAGGTCTGTGACGATGCCGTCCTCGACGGCTATCATCATGGACAGGGTCTTGATCACCGAGCCGGGCTCGAAGCGCTGGACGGCGCGGTTGAGGGCCTCGATGTATCCGGTCTTGTCGAGGTTCTGCTCGAGGTTCGAGATGGCCTTGATGTCTCCGGTGTGTACGTCCATCAGTATGGCCAGGCCCCAGTCTGCCCCGCAGGAGTCGAGGACGTTGTTGAGCTCGTTCTCCACGATGTCCTGCATATTGATGTCTATGGTGGTGACCACGTCGCATCCGGGGATTGCGGGCCTGTCGGCCATGTCGGCGATGTCTTTTGTCACCTGTACCTTGCGCGTGACTCCGCTCTTGCCGTAGAGCAGGGAGTCGAGGGCTTTCTCTATGCCTGAGCGGCCGTGTATCTCGTCAGACTCCTTGGTCATGCCGACGCGCCCTATCGAGCGCTTGGCCATGTTGCCGTAGGGGTTGAAGCGGGTCATGTACTGGTCGAAGGTGAGGCCCGTGCGGTTGCCGCTCTTGCGGCGGAAGTAGGGGAGGCTCCTTACGGTGGCCTTGTCGGCGTGCGTGAGGCCGTCCATCAGCTTCCATGCTCGCGGGCGCTTCTCCTTAGGGAGGTCGAGCGGCTTGAGCAGGTGGGCTCTCCACTCCTGGGCTGTGCGGCGGGGAAACTTGTCGGCAAGGGCGTTGGAGAGGGCGTCCACCGAGTCGCGGAAGGTGCGTTCGTTGAATTTCTCGGCCCTGTAGTCGAGGCGCGCCGTGTAGAAGTTCAGGTTTGTGGCCAGGATGCTCCCGTCGGCGGCCAGGATGTTGCCTCGCTGGGGTATGATGGTCTTGGTGGTGCTCATCTCCCGCGAGGCCCGTTCGTTCCACTTGTCGGCGTTGACCAGTGTGTTCTCTACGAGCTGTCTGATGATGGCTCCTGCGACAAGGAGGATGACAGCCACCACGAGGACGTAGCGGAGGAGGATTAGCGCTCTGTTGTCTATTGGCTTGGACATTTGGGTGATATGCTTTTGGTCGAGGTTGAGAGTGTATGTGTGCTGTGTGCCGGTGTCTATTCTTCTATCGGGAAGGGGGGCTGGGGCTGGATGCTGAGCCCGAGCCCGAGCGAGTCCCCGAGCCTCTGCATCGCGGTCTCGCGCGTGCGCCAGCGGAATTCGCTTCGCTCGCGG
>JAIDJD010000360.1 GCA_029052375.1 Duncaniella sp.
ATTTACCATTAACTTCTATGTGGTTAACTTGCTCATCTATAGGACGCAAAATGGTTATGGCCATAACCGGCCTCTGCCTCGTCCTATTTGTCACGTTTCACTGTCTGATGAACGGCGTGGCCCTCTTCTGGCCCTCAGGCTACAATGCAATCTGCGAGTTTCTCGGTGCTAACTGGTATGCTCTCATAGCCAGCGCCGGCCTCGCGGCTCTCTTTGTCCTTCACATCATCTATGCGCTCTGGCTCACCATCCAGAACCGCAAGGCCCGCGGCAACGACCGCTACGAGGTAAAGTCTGTTCCTCCCGGCGTTGAATGGTCGTCACAGAATATGCTTGTCCTCGGCTTCGTGGTACTTGCATTCCTCGCCCTCCACCTCATCCAGTTCTGGGCCAAGATGCAGCTCGCCGAGATTCTCCACTTCGAGCATATCCACCAGGGCGTAGAGGTACCCCCCGCCGCCGGCACCCTCTTCATCCAGATTGCTTTCGCACAGATCTGGACCCCCATCGTCTACATCGTAGCTCTCGCAGCTCTCTGGTTCCACCTCAACCACGGCTTCTGGTCAATGTTCCAGAGCGCCGGCTGGAACGGCCAGACCTGGCTGCCCCGCCTCAAGAAAATCAGCTTCTGGTGGACCACCATCGTTGTGGCTCTCTTCATCGCCCAGGCTGTAGTCTTCACCGTACGCGCCCACACCTGCGACTTTGACAAGCAGATGGCCGAGTACAAGGAGTGGAAGTCTGGCGAGTATGCCCTCGACACCGACACCGAGAACGTCGGCGAACCCTGGAGCAAGGCCGCCTGCAACAAGCCTTGTGAGAACGCCTGCGAGAACGCCTGCGAGAACGCCTGCACACAGGCCGACTGTGCCCAGTGCGGCAACTGCGCCGGCTGTGCCGAAGGCTGCGACAAGTGCCCCGGCTGTGCCGAGGGTTGCGACAAGTGTCCCAACTGCTGCAAGAACGGCCCCAAGGCTGTATGCGACACCCCCTGCGGACGTCAGGCTGGTTGCCCCAACGCAAAGTAATCAATACATCACCCCGTCTTTTTACCAACGACTCACCTATATCATACATATAAAGATATGGCAGACATCAAGAACCTCGAGGGGATGATTGATTCAACCCCCATCATGAAGGATTACGCCGACATCGAATCCTCCAAGCTCCCCGAATATCAGATAGACTCAAAGATACCCGAAGGCCCCCTCGCCCAGAAGTGGACCAACTACAAGGCCCACCAGAAGCTCGTGAACCCCGCCAACAAGCGCAACCTCGACATCATCGTCGTAGGCACCGGCCTTGCAGGCGCATCCGCTGCCTCGACACTCGCCGAGATGGGCTTCAACGTGTGGAACTTCTGCATCCAGGATTCTCCCCGCCGCGCCCACTCTATCGCCGCTCAGGGCGGTATCAACGCGGCCAAGGACTATCAGAACGACGGCGACTCTGTATATCGCCTCTTCTACGACACCATCAAGGGCGGTGACTTCCGCTCTCGCGAGGCCAACGTATACCGTCTCGCAGAGGTGTCCAACAACATCATCGACCAGTGCGTAGCCCAGGGCGTTCCGTTCGCCCGCGAATACGGCGGCCTGCTTGCCAACCGTTCTTTCGGCGGTGCCCAGGTATCCCGTACATTCTATGCCAAGGGCCAGACCGGCCAGCAGCTCCTGCTCGGCGCCTACTCTTCGCTCAACCGCCAGATCAACAAGGGCACAGTACGCTCGTTCAACCGCCGCGAGATGCTCGACCTCGTCATCATCGACGGCCGCGCACGCGGCATCATCGTCCGCAACCTCGTGACCGGCGAGCTCGAGCGCTATGCCGCTCACGCCGTGGTTCTCGCCACCGGCGGCTATGGCCGAGCCTTCTTCCTCTCGACCAACGCCATGGGCTGCAACGGCTCTGCCGCCATCCAGGCATTCAAGAAGGGCGCCTACCTCGCCAACCTCGCCTTCACCCAGATTCACCCCACCTGTATCCCCGTACACGGCGAGGACCAGTCTAAGCTTACCCTCATGAGCGAGTCGCTCCGCAACGACGGCCGCATCTGGGTGCCCAAGAAGAAGGAGGACGCCGAGGCTATCCGTGCAGGCAAGAAGAAACCCACCGACATACCCGACGAGGACCGCGACTTCTATCTGGAGCGCCGCTATCCCGCCTTCGGTAACCTCTGCCCCCGCGACATCGCATCGCGCGCCGCCAAGGAGCGCTGTGACGCCGGCTATGGCGTAGGCACAGGCAACGCAGTATATCTCGACTTCAAGTATGCCATCCAGCGCCTCGGCGAGGATGTCGTGCGCGACCGCTACGGCAACCTCTTCGATATGTATCAGATGATCTCTGACGACAATCCCTACGAGACCCCGATGATGATTTTCCCCGCCTCCCACTATACCATGGGCGGCATCTGGGTAGACTACGAGCTCCAGACCTCCATCCCCGGCCTCTTCGCTATCGGCGAGTGCAACTTCTCTGACCACGGCGCCAACCGCCTCGGTGCATCCGCTCTCATGCAGGGTCTTGCCGACGGCTACTTCGTTCTGCCTTACACCATGCAGAACTACCTCAGCGACCAGATCAAGGTGCCCCACTTCAAGACAGACGCTCCGGAGTTCGACGCCGCCGAGAAGGCCGTGCGCGACCGCATCAACCGCCTCATGTCCATCAACGGCACCAAGAGCCCCGACCAGATACACAAGCGTCTCGGCCACGTGATGTGGGACCTCGTGGGCATGGGCCGCACACTCCAGAGCCTTGTCAAGGCTATCGACGAGGTAGAAGAGGTGCGCAAGGAGTTCTACAGCGACCTCCGCATCGTGGGCAAGGCCGACGACCTCAACACCGAGCTCGAGAAGGCACTCCGCCTCGAGGACTTCATCATGATGGCAAAGATGATGGCCATCGACGCCCTCAACCGCAACGAGAGCTGCGGCGCACACTTCCGCGAAGAGTACCAGCTTGCAGACGGCGAGGCCGCCCGCAACGACAAGGACTATATGTATGTGTCCTGCTGGAAGTACACCGGCGACAACGAGAAGCCCGTACTCCTCAAGGAGCCCCTCAACTACACCGAGATCAAGGTCCAGACCCGCAACTACAAGTCCTGACCACACTCCCACTCCATACACACGACTTTCAAAACAGACTACACAACAATGGAACATAATATAAATGTAAACCTCAAGATTTGGCGTCAGCGTGGTCCCAAGGAGCCGGGGGCGTTCATGAACTATCGCGTGGAGAACGTCTCGACAGGCAGCTCGTTCCTCGAGATGCTCGATATGCTCAACCAGCAGCTCGTCGAGAAGGGTGAGGAGCCCGTGGTATTCGACAACGACTGCCGCGAAGGCATCTGCGGTATGTGCTCGCTCTACATCAACGGTCATCCCCACGGACCCGTCCAGGGCATCACCACCTGCCAGCTCCATATGCGCAAGTTCAACAACGAGGACACCATCACCATCGAGCCCTGGCGTTCGGCCGCTTTCCCCGTGATCCGCGACCTCATCGTCAACCGCAACGCCTTCGACCAGATACAGCAGGCCGGCGGCTACGTGTCGTTCAACTGCGGCGGCGCTCAGGATGCCAACAGCCTCCCCATCTCCAAGGAGGTTGCCGACACAGCCATGGACTCGGCTACCTGCATCGGTTGCGGTGCCTGTGTGGCTGCCTGCAAGAACGGTTCGGCCATGCTCTTTGTATCGGCCAAGGTGAGCCAGTTCGCACTCCTGCCCCAGGGCCAGGTAGAGCGCGCCCGCCGCGCACGCGCCATGGTCAGCAAGATGGACGAGCTCGGCTTCGGCAACTGCACCAACACCGGTGCCTGCGAGGCTGAGTGCCCCAAGA
>JAIDJD010000361.1 GCA_029052375.1 Duncaniella sp.
GGGGTATGGTGCCGACGGGGAGGATGTAGATGCCGTCACACTTTGTGGGGCGTATCATCGGAGCCACGTCGTCCGCGGCCTCGGAGAGATAGTCCGAGATGCCACGCTGGCTGTTGCCCACGACGCGCGAGACAGAAGCCCTGCGCAGGTCGAGGTCGATGATGAGGACGCGCTGGTCCTTCTTCTTGACGGCAAAGGCGGCGGCGAGGTTGAGCGAGATGAAAGACTTGCCCGAGCCCGGGTTGAAGGAGGTGACCATGACCACATTGGCCGAAGAACCGACACGGGTGACAAACTCGACGTTGGAGCGCAGCATTCTGAAAGACTCGTTGATGATGCTGCGACCGTGGGCGTGGACAAAGAGCTCGGGAGCGGTCTCTATGGCCGAGGCCTTACCCATTATGTTGCGCCAGCGGCGCTTGAAGCGCTTGAGCCCTGCGCCTCCGGTGTTGGCCTCGGGCACCTCGCCGAGGAACGGCGCGTGGAGCACCTCGAGGTCGGCGCGCGAGCGCACATAGTTGTCGAGGCTCTCACTGACAAAGATGAAGGCGGCGGGGATGAGAAGGCCGGCGGCGAGACATATCATCAGCACGTTGCGCGAGACGGGCGACGTGGGCTTGTCCTGTCCCCAGGGGGGAGTGATGAGGCGGAGGTTGCTGGGCGTGAAGGCGAGCGAGAGCTCGTTCTCCTCGCGCTGCTGCAGCAGGAATAGGTAGAGGGCCTCCTTGACCTTCTGCTGGCGCTCGACAGAGAGGAGATACTTGGCCTTGGTGGGCGATGAGGCTATCTTGCGGTTGTTCTCCTCGTCGCTGCGCACAAGAGAGCGAAGCTCTGTCGAGAGGGCGCTCTTGAGATTGCCGAGCGAGGCCACCATGGCCGACTTGATGCTGGAGAGGGCCTCGTCGAGCTCAAGCACCATGGGCGAGCTGTCGCCCGAGGCATTGGCGATGCGGTTGCGCTTGAGCACCTGGGTGTTGTACTCGTCTATCTGCTTCTGTATGCCCGGGCTCTCGACGCCGGTGTTGGCGGGGAGCAGCTTGTTGGCGTTCTCGGGCGCGCGGAGATAGTCTATGAGATACTGGGTGATGGCCACCTGGGTGCCCACCTCCACCTGGCGCTTGGTGTTCTCGCTGGCGTCCTGCATGAAGAGCTTGGTGGCCTCCTCGATGTCGGGGAGGAGGTTCTTGCCCTTGTATTCGGCGATGTCAGAGTCGACGTTGCCGAGCTCTTTCTCTATGACGGAGAGGCGCTCGTTGATGAGGTTGGAC
>JAIDJD010000362.1 GCA_029052375.1 Duncaniella sp.
GTAGTGTAGACCGGACGCTCGAGAAACGACATCTTCTTGTACTCGTACCGGTAGTTGTGACGCAGGGCCGTGATGTCGCTGAGCAGCGACGAGGCCGTGGGCAGACTGCCGGCTCCCTTGCCGAACATGAATTGGCGGTCGTAACACTCGCCTCGTATCACCACACCGTTATACTCGTCGTCGACACTGTAAATGTACTTTTCCGGACCGACAAACTCGGGCATCACGAACATCGTGAACGCCTTCTCGCCAACCTTGGCCACCTGTGCTACAAGCTTTATCTTAACGCGCTTTTCCATTGCATAGCGGATATCAGAGCTTTGTATATTCTGTATTCCGCACGTGAAAATCCGCTCGGGAGCCACATATTCGCCAAGAGCATGGACCGTGATGATGATGAGTTTGAACAGCGCGTCCCATCCACCGATATCGAATGTGGGGTCGCTCTCGGCAAACCCGAGCTCCTGGGCGCGGGCAAGAGCGTCGGCATAGGTATCGCCATGGTCGAAGACGCGAGACAGGATATAGTTTGACGAACCGTTAAGGATACCTTTTACCTCAAGCAGAAGGTCGTTGTCGTAATACTCCTCGAGATTGCGTATCACAGGAATCGACCCGCAAGAAGAGGCATCGTAGAGCAGAGCTGTGTTGTTTTCCCGCTGAAGCCTGATAAGCTCGGGCAGGTGTCGGGCTATCATTGTCTTGTTGCCGGACACCACGGGTATCCTGCGGCTGAGGGCATCGGAGACTATTGCGAAGGAGGCCTCGGCGTTGTCTATGACCTCGACTATAAGGTTGATTTCAGGGTCGGAGAGTATATCCTCGGCCTTGTCTGTGAGTATGCCTTCGGGCACCTGCACTCCACGGCCGCGCGAGATGTCGCGCACACAGATACGCTTGATCTCCGCATGGGCGTTTATGGCCTGCGAGAGCACTTTCCAGAGGCCCTGGCCGACCGTGCCGAAGCCAAAGAGGCCTATTTTGAGTTTTTTCATGTCTGTAGACTAAATGAATTCGTTGAGTATTGCGTTGAGCTGTCCATGCTCTACCAGAAATCCGTCATGTCCGAAGGGAGAGTCTATCTCTCTGTACTGCGCCATCGGGAGCATCCCGGCGAGACGTCTCATCTCCGCGGCGGTGAAGACCATGTCTGTCGTGATGCCTACCACCATGGACGGCATACAGAGAGCGCCAAGAGCCTCAGACACACCTCCTCGGCCGCGCCCAACATCATGGGTGTCAAAAGCGTCGAGGATGCTGACGTATGAATAGGCATTGAATCGCCTGCAAAGCTTGTCGCCCTGGTGGCGCTGATACGTGCAGGCCCTGTGTGTCCCCTGAGGGGTGTCGGGGCGGTCTTGCTGAGTGCGGTTGTAGCCCTCGCCTCCACGGTATGTCAGAAGCCCTATGGCCCTTGCGGCCGCCATGCCCGCCATGCCCGCCTTGGGGTCGGGAGTGCCATAGGTAGGATCGGCCTTGATGGCCATCCTCTGTGTCTCGTCTATCGCAATGGTCCAGGGCGAGGCTTTAGCATCGGTGGCTATCAGGATTAGCTTTCCGAACCGCCACGGCTCGGCGCAAGCCCATTCGAGGGCCTGGAATCCACCGACGGAGCTACCTACAAGGGCATGAATCCTTTCAAGGCCGAGATGGGATGCCAGGAGAGTGTGGGCGCGGGATATATCGCCGATGGTCAGGCGCGGGAAATCGCCGTAGTAAGGACTGCCTGTTGCGGGATTGACAGACAGCGGGCCTGTAGAGCCGTAATGCGACCCTATGATGTTGGCACACACCACAAACCACCTGTCAGGGTCGAGAAAACAACCCGTCTCCACGGTATGGGGCCACCAATCGGCCACATCGCTGTTGGCCGTCAGAGCATGGCAGACCCATACGGCATTGTCTTTATCCTTGTTTAGAGTGCCGTAGGTGTGGTAGGCTATGGTCAGCTCTGGCAACGAGCCTCCAAGCTCGAGCGGAAACTCAG
>JAIDJD010000363.1 GCA_029052375.1 Duncaniella sp.
TGTAAAGATAGACCCCACAAGCATAGGCGTGGGCCAGTACCAGCACGATGTAGACCAGAACCGCCTCAGAGACGCGCTCGACTTTGTGGTCGAGAGCTGTGTCAACTCTGTAGGTGTCAATGTCAACACAGCCTCGCGCCAGTTGTTGTCGTATGTCTCCGGCATAGGCCCGACCCTTGCCTCGAACATCGTCAAATACAGAGACGAGAACGGACCCTTCGCCACCCGCGAAGACCTCAGGAAAGTCTCTCGCATGGGCGAGAAGGCATTCACCCAGTCGGCCGGATTCCTCCGCATACCCGGCGGTGCAAATCCTCTCGACAATACAGCCGTGCATCCTGAGCGGTATCAGCTTGTAGAACAGATGGCCAAGGATGTAAACTCTGAGATTTCGGCCATAATTAGAGACCGCAGCAAACTGCACAACATAGAGCTTGACAAGTTTGTCACCAAGCAGGTGGGCCTCCCTACCCTGACAGACATAATCATTGAGCTTGAAAAACCCGGACGCGACCCGCGTGCCGCAATAGAGGAGCCCGTCTATGACGAGGAGACCAAGCGCATCGAGGATCTCCGTCTCGGACAGGAGCTTACAGGCAAGGTCAACAACATCACAGCCTTTGGTGTTTTTGTAGACATAGGCTTGAAAGTCAATGGCCTCATACATATCTCCCAGCTTTCCGAACGCTTTGTCTCATCCCCCTCCGAGGTCGTGAGCATAGGCCAGACCGTAAGGGTGAGGGTTATGGATGTGGACGCCCGCAGAGGTCGCATAGCCCTCACAATGAAGGGCCTTGCAGGCAACTGAACAGACGTAGACCGAGACCTGAATCCTGCAAATCATACATACACAAAATCATAAGAATGGAAAAACCCACCCCCTGTACCATCGGCCTCGGGAGCAACACTACCGACCGGGAGTATCAGATAACCCAAGCCACGGAATTTATTCTCGGCCTGCTCGAAAAGTGTTCTTGTTCCGATGTCTATGAGTCGGCGGCATACAACGGCAAGGACAAACCTTACCTTAATGCTGTGGTCCACGGACTGTCCACACTGAGCCAGGACGACCTCGTGGCCAGACTCAAGAAGTGGGAGGCAGACCATGGGCGCACCCAGATGAAGACTTTCGAGGGGGTAATTCCCATTGACATCGACCTTGTCATCTGGGACTCCCGCATTCTGCGTCCGCGCGATTTCGAGCGGCACTACTTCAATGTAGGTTACAGGCAACTCTTGGCCCAGGGGGCTTTCCAGGATGAAATCTGAACCAATATCAAATAAACCATACTGACAGCTTATGGCAGTAATTCTCAACATTGAGACATCGGCCCAGGCCTGTTCTGCCGCTCTCACGGCAGAGGGCATGGTGCTGGCACACAGAGAGACCGTAGAGGGACGCAATCAGGCTACTCTCCTCAGCGACTTCATCAAGACCTGTCTCGACCATGCCGCCGACCATGAAATAAAGGTCGAGGCTGTGGCCGTGTCGATGGGTCCGGGCAGCTACACCGGGCTTCGCATCGGCCTCTCTGAAGCCAAAGGCCTCGCCTACGCGCTCGGGGTGCCCCTCATAGGCATCGACACCCTCGAGCTGATGACCGTCGCCACGATGTTTGCTCTTCCCGAGCCTACAGGCGAGGAGATTTTTGTCCCGATGGTAGATGCGCGGCGCATGGAGGTATATACCGGTGCATACGACTTTGCCCTCGAGCCTCTCATGCCGCAGCAGGCCCTGATTCTCGACACAGACAGCTATTCCTCCCTGCTCGCCACGGGGCGCCCCGTGCTCTTTTTCGGCGACGGCAGCGGCAAAGCCAAGGATGTGATCACAGCCCCCAATGCTCGGTTTGTCCCGGACATACTCCCGATGGCTGTTGATATGCTTGCACTGTCCGAGAAGGCATACGCTGAGCGAAGGTTCATCGACCCCGCGTACAGTGTGCCCAATTATATCAAGGATTTCCAGGCCACAAGGCCTAAGAACAGCGTTATAGGAGGCTGAGCAAGACAATATGCCCGCAGACTTTGCAAAGCTCAGGCTCAAGCATCACGGCGACCCCGCCATGATGGAGAAGATTCTCCAGATGGAATGTCGCGAAAAGACCAGGCGCAAGCTCCCGGCTCTATCGGCCATCGAAGGCTTCAGGTTTCCCTCTCTCGCCGTGGCCGAGATGTCCACCTCAGAAGATGCGGCCGAGATTCACGCCGCAATGGTGGCCCAGGGAGCCGAGGTTGTCGACATGACGGCCGGGCTTGGCGTTGACGCTTTCGCCATGGCCCGCAAAGGATGCCGTGTCACAGCTTTCGAGATAGACCCGCATACGGCTGAGGCTCTACGGGCCAACGTGGCCCTGCTCGGGCTCGACGCCAAGGTTGTGGAGGGCGACAGCCTCGAATGGCTCGCGGACGAAGGTGCCGCTGTTGTAGACTGCATATTCATAGACCCGGCAAGACGCGACTCCAAAGGGAGACACTACGCCTTGGGCGACTGCCATCCCGACGTCACCGCCATCATGCCGCGCCTGCTCGGACGTGCGCGAAAGGTTGTGGTGAAGACATCGCCCATGGTCAACCTCAACGAGCTGGACGCCTACGGTGCGGAGACAGTCGTGATAGGGACAAGAACAGAATGCAAGGAGGTTGTCTTTATCCTCGGCTCAGAAGCCGTCGCCGGACGTGTCTCGTGCATGACAGTCGGAGCCAAACCGTTTGTGCTTGACTCAGCCCGAGAGCAGACATTTGCTCTACCGGCAGAAGGGATGTACCTGCTCGAGCCATCGCCTGCCGTCATGAAAGCCGGAGGCGAGGTGAGGATAGAAGGGGTGAGCAAGCTGCACCGGTTTTCTCACCTCTATGTCTCGGCCGACGTTCCATCAGGATTTCCGGGCGAGGCAAGGCTGATAACCGGGATTCTCCCCTTCGACAAAAAGAATATCCGCTCGGTCCGCGAACGCTGGCCCAGAATCAACGTATGCGCCCGAAATTTTCCCCTTTCGGCTCCGGACCTTGCAAAACGCCTGAAAATCACGGAGGGCGGCACCGCAAAACTATACGGCACCACCCTCAAAGACGGTCAGCTGGCAATGATTGTCGCGGGATAAGCTATTCCCTGATTCTCGATTGCCGATTCTAAATTCTCAATTCTCAGTAGCCCTTTCTGTACTTGTCTTCTGCCGAATCTTCAAGTATCGAAAGATAAGACGTATATCGCGACTCGGATATGAGATGGTCCTCCACGGCCTTCTTGACCGCACATCCGGGCTCGTGGGTATGTGTGCAGTCGCTGTATCGACACTCCTCGCCGGCCTTGAATATCTCCGGGAAGAAGTGTCCTACCTCATGACGCTCGAAGTCAAGCGTGCCGAAACCCTTGACACCGGGAGTGTCAATGATATACGTAGGCTCATCGCAGCCGGGCACCTGAAGCATCTCGGAAAATGTGGTGGTGTGCATACCCGTGTCATGAACATCGGATATTGCTCCGGTCGCAAGCTCTGCGCCCGGTATCAGGTCGTTGATGAGCGTTGACTTGCCCACACCCGAATTGCCTGAGAAGAGCGTCACCTTGCCCTTGAGCACATCAAGCAGACCGTCGAGCCCATCGCCGGTCTTGGCCGAGAGTGTCAGCACCGGATATCCCACGGTTGTGTACAGATGCTTGACAGCCTGCATATACTCAACAGCCTCCTCGTCTCCTTCCAGCAGGTCGGTCTTGTTGATGACTATCACGGCCGGGACACGGTAGGCTTCCGCCGTAGCGAGAAATCTGTCTATGAATGTTGTGGATGTAACTGGATGGAACAGCGTCACCACAAGGCATACCTGGTCGAGGTTTGCGGCAAGTATATGAGCCTCCTTGGAGAGATTGCTCGAACGCCGTATTATATAGTTCTTCCGCTGGTCAATGCTGGTGATATACGGATGATTGCCTCCGGCAGTCTCGGTTATGACCACAGAGTCGCCCACGGCCACGGGATTTGTGGTGCGGATGCCTTTTAGCCTGAAATTGCCTTTTATCTTGCAGTCGGCTACGGTTCCAGCTTCGGTGCGTACGAGATAAGAACTGCCTGTATTCTTTATTACTATACCTTTCATCATTGCAAAAGTAGCGATAATTTCGTTAATATGACAATCCTCTCCGGCTATTTTGTCAGAATCTTCTCGCTCTGCGGTATCCTCGAACGGTCATAGACAGCGAGCAAGTCATAGAGCGAACAGGAATCCGGCTCCGAAATCAGTCCGGCCATCCAGCCGAGCCTCCCTAAAAGCTGTCCTCGGCTATGCGTCTGCCTCAGCGACGCCATATCCATCCCCTTGTCCCGTTTGGACAGACGCACTCCCGCAGAATTGCACACGAGAGGCAGATGGACATATTCGGGCGTCGGGAATCCGAGCAGCTCCTGAAGATAGATTTGCTGTCCGGCCGAGAGCATCAGGTCGCATCCGCGCATCACCTCCGTCACTCCCATCAGAGCATCGTCGGCCACGACAGCAAGCTGATATGCCCACGCGCCGTCTGCTCTTCTCACCACGAAGTCTCCGCAGTCGTGTGCCAGATTTGTGGTCTGGGCGCCGAAGACCCCATCCGTAAACCTTATTTCCCTGTCGGGCACATACAGCCTCACAGCACATCCATCAGCAGGCCCGGCGACCGTAGCCGGAAGCGATTGGGGGCGGCATACGCCCGGATAGATAATGCGTCCGTCCGACTGGTGGGGAGCATTGACTGCCTGAAGCGACGCGCGCGTGCATCGGCACGGATAGGTCCATCCTGTGGCGGCAAGCCTGTCGAGACACTCCCGGTAGATATCACCTCGGAGGCTCTGTATATACGGGCCGTTGTCGCCCTTCTGCTCCAGCCCCCCTTCATCATAGCAGAGGTCAAGCCATGCGAGGTCATCCTCTATCCACAGCATATGGTCGCGGCCGCTGCGCTGCGGGTCGAGGTCCTCTATGCGCAATATCCAGCGGCCTCCGCGCGAGCGCACAGAGAGCCACGAAAGCATAGCCGTGAAGATGTTGCCCAGATGCATCCTCCCTGTCGGAGAAGGGGCAAATCTGCCCACCGGGACACTGTTTTGGTTTTTCATAATGCAAAATTACACTTTTTGCATAAATTTTCTCCAATCGTTGGGTTACATTCTCGGGGTTGGCGGCATATATGTCTGAAGGCACGCAGATACGGCCAGCAATTCCAGCAATCGGACAGAAACATTGACGCCACCAGAAACAATACATCCCGACGACCTGCGTTTCATTGCATCGCTGAAAAATGGCGACGAAGCAGGCATGAGAGAGTTCTTCTACGAAGAGCTCCGCCCTCTTCTTGCCCAGATACGCAAGCGGATGTTCTCTGACACCATACCATACGGCGAACTTGTAGCCGAGCTTTACATACATCTTGCGTCGGACGGATGGAGAAGGCTCGACACATTCTCGGGAGCCAACGGCTCGAGGTTGCGCACATGGGTCAGCCAGGTGGCATGGAGGCTGTTCGGGGCCATGCGCGAGGCGATAATCTCCACAGAGTGTCTCGGCTCCATGCCCCCCGACGCAGAGCCCGAAGCCTCTTGTGGAGGACTTCAGGCGGTTGTCGACGTCCACAACACACTCGAGAGAATGCCCAACAGACGGTATGCCGAAGTGCTCGACCTTCTTATGCTGAAGGG
>JAIDJD010000364.1 GCA_029052375.1 Duncaniella sp.
CATTTTACCACAATCTGCCAGCCGTATCAACCATTAAAAAATCCGATAGCCCGCGGAGACGCGGCCTATCGGATTTTTTGTTGAGGGAACAGTTACTTTATACGGATGGTTTTGCGCAGAAGGATATTGTCCGAGGAGTTTCCGACAAGAATCTCATATTCTCCGGGGTCGAACCCAAAGTCGTGTATTTCAGTCTTGTAGTAGGAGAACGCATCCTTGTCCAGACTGATGTCAAACCTGACGGTCTCGCCGGCCTTAACCATTTTCTTGTCATATCCCTTGAGTTCCTTGTACGGTCTGAACACCTTGGGGTTGACGGGCCTGACATATACCTGAACAACCTCCTTGCCGTCTATGAGACCAGTGTTGGAGACGTTGAAGCTGACGTTGTACGACGGCTCTTTCTTGCTTCCTGTCTTTCTGACCTTCAGGTCTGAGAAGGCAAAGTCTGTATAGCTGAGTCCGTAGC
The DNA here is from genome assembly GCA_029052375.1 of Duncaniella sp. Lineage (GTDB taxonomy): Bacteria > Bacteroidota > Bacteroidia > Bacteroidales > Muribaculaceae > Duncaniella. Next base: position 470 of record JAIDJD010000364.1, read on the forward strand.
CGAATGCAAAATTGGGTTTCACATTCTTGGTATCGTAGTGGCGATAGCCCACGAGGAGGCCCTCGCCGTATGTCACCCGCTTGTCGCCGTCGGCATCGTAGTAGTGATTGAAGGCAGGATTGTCCTCCCAGCGGGTCTCGAAGCTGACAGGCAGCTTGCCGCTCGGGTTGACGGCGCCAAAGAGAATCTCGGCGGCCGCCGTGCCTCCCTCCTGACCGGGATACCACAGATACATCAGAGCCTTGGCGCGGTCTTGCCAATGTGTCATATCCACATTGCTTCCGGCATTGACAAGCACAGCCGTGAGGGGATTGGCATCGATAACCCTGTTGACAAGGCTGTCCTGAAACTCGGGAAGTCCGAAAGGCCTGTCGTTGCTCTCCCGCTCGAGGCTTTCGTTGAAGCCGATGCTGACGATGGCCATGTCTGCCTTGCGTGCAAGGTCGGCCGCCTCGTCGAAGAGCTGACGGTCTTCGCGCCAGCCAAATGAGATATCCACAGGGTGTACATTTGCAAAGTATTCAAGCTCTACGGGATACTCCTGGCCGGCCTTGAGAGGCAGCACGGCCTCGCGCAGAGTGATGCCCTGGTCGCGCCATTCGTTTATCACCATACGGCCGTCTACCTTGAGCCTGAATCCGTCGAAACCTCTCACTATAAAACGGTAGTCGGCATCCTTCTCGGGACGTATCACGCCGCTCCAGCGCATCGAGCAGTGGTCGTAGGGAAGACCTCGGTTTTCGGTGGCTATATGATAGCCGTTGGCTATGTTGACTATGGTGTCCGTCTTGGTCTCGACAGGCTCGCCTTTCAGCCTGGGATTGTTGTAAAACTCGGCCTTGAGACCGCGCTCGGCAGAGTTGGGCGCTGTATAGAATATGGAAGAGTTGACAGTCTCGGGCAGAGTGGGAAGTCCGGGCGAGTAGAGAATCTCCACATCTTCGCCTGCTATGCTTCTGATACCGTCGAGCAGAGACACGCTTCTGAACGGGAATGTGTAGGAGGAGCCTCCGCCCGAGATATAGCTGTGGGCGTTGGGACCGATGACCGCGATGCTCCTCAA
>JAIDJD010000365.1 GCA_029052375.1 Duncaniella sp.
CCATCTGGTCCGCCGCCCCACGTCTTCTTACTTTATGTTCTCTTGCGGGCGAGAATCAGCTCTACACGAGGTTCCGTCCCTGGAAGGAGAGGCACGTGTGGGGATGCAACAGCGCTGAGAGCCTTCTCTTTGACGACCTTGCCTTCCATCCCGAGCGCCTGCTGGGCGAGTTGGCCTCGATGTTCCACCCCGCGGACGACGCTGAGTCCCTTGGCGGACATATCTATTTCAAACCCCTCGCTGAATAATGAACCGCCGCCGTCTCTCCGTGCTGATGCTTGTCGCCGCCTGTGCCGTGCTGCTCCCCGCGAGTCTTTTTGTGGGGTCGGTCTCTATCCCCCCGTCGGAGGTGTGGGACATCCTGTGCGGCAGAGGCGAGGCCGGAGGCACCATGGAGTTCATAGTCCTGCACAGCCGTCTGCCCCAGGCGTTGACGGCTCTGCTCGGCGGTGCCTCGCTCGCTGTCGCGGGCCTTCTGCTGCAGACCGCATTCCGCAATCCGCTCGCCGGTCCGTCGATACTCGGCATCACATCGGGCGCGAGCCTCGGCGTAGCCCTCGTGCTGCTGGCCGGAGGCGGCACTATAGCGGCAGGCCCGTTCACGGCTGGGGGATTCGCGGCCACGGTGACCGCGGCTGTCCTCGGGGCTTTCCTGATAATGGGGATACTGCTTCTGCTCTCGGCCCTGCTGCGCGACGACCTGATGCTGCTGATCACAGGCATCATACTCAGCTATCTGACATCGTCGGTCATAACCCTTCTCAACTACTTCACCACGGCCTCTAACATCCAGGCATACACAATGTGGGGTATGGGCACGTTTGCAAACGTAGGCACCGACCAGCTGCCATACTTTGCCGGAGGCTGCATTGCGGGCCTGCTCCTCTCTGTCTCTCTGGTCAAGCCTCTCGACCTGCTGTTGCTGGGCGACGGCTATGCCATGAATCTCGGCGTCAGCCGGGCGCGCGTCAGGCACACCCAGCTGCACTCCACGGCGCTTCTCACCGCGGAGGTGACCGCCAATTGCGG
>JAIDJD010000366.1 GCA_029052375.1 Duncaniella sp.
GGACAGAAATACCAGTGGAACGACAGGAACTTCAACGCCAACTACGGAGGCATACCCAAGAACGTGTGGCTCCATACCGCCGACAGGCTCTATCAGACACTCCCCCTCTACAGCAACCTCGGCACCACAGGCACATATATCTATGCCACCGACATAGAGACCAAGGGGCGCAGGGCCGTGGTCCACGCCGAGAGCGAGGTGCGCAACGAGGGCAGGAAGGCCGCCGAGACAGCCTACGAGGTGACCCTCACCGACCCCGAGGGCACGGTGGTGGCCCGCTTCGGCTCGCCGGCCGTCACGATAGCCCCCGGAGAGACCGTCACCCTCTGCGCCTCGGACACCGTCAGCGGCCTCCACTTCTGGAGCTGGGGATACGGCTACCTCTACGACGTGGAGACCTCGCTCGTCGTGGACGGCAGGAAGACAGACAGCGTCACGACCCGCACCGGATTTCGCAAGACACGCTTCGGAGGGGGCAAGATATGGCTCAACGACCGCGTCCTGCAGATGAAGGGCTATGCCCAGCGCACCTCCAACGAGTGGCCCGGCGTCGGGATGTCCGTGGCCCCCTGGCTCAGCGACTACAGCAACGGGATGCTCATAGACCACAACGCCAACTTCCTGCGCTGGATGCACGTCACCGCCTGGAAGCAGGACGCCGAGAGCTGCGACCGCGTGGGCGTCATGCAGATGCTCCCCGCGGGCGACGCCGAGAAAGACGTCGAGGGACGACGCTGGGGACAGCGGACAGAGCTGATGAGAGACATGATAATCTACTTCCGCAACCATCCCTCCGTCATCTTCTACGAGTCCGGCAACGAGTCTATCTCGCGCGAGCATATGCTCGAGATGAAGGCCATCCGAGACAAGTATGACCCCCACGGCGGACGTGCCATAGGCTCGCGCGAGATGCTCGACATACGCGAGGCCGAGTATGGCGGGGAGATGCTCTACGTCAACAAGAGCGAACACCACCCCATGGTGCAGACCGAATACTGCCGCGACGAGGGCCTGCGCAAGTACTGGGACAACTGGAGCTACCCCTTCCACCGCCACGGAGACGGCCCCCTGCACAAGGGCAAGGACGCCTCGGCCTACAATCAGAACCAGGATATGCTGGCCGTCGAGATGGTCCGCAGGTGGTATGACTTCTGGCGCGAGCGGCCCGGCACAGGCAGGCGCGTCAACTCGGGAGGAGCCAAAATCATCTTCTCAGACACGCAGACCCACTCGCGCGGAGCCGAGAACTACCGCCGCAGCGGCGTCACAGACCCCATGCGCATCCCCAAGGACGCCTTCTATGCCCACAAGGTGATGTGGGACGGATGGGTGGACATCGAGGGCCACTCGACCTATATCATCGGCCACTGGAACTATGCCGACACCGTCCGCAAGCCTGTCTACGTGGTATCCACAGGCGAGGATGTGCGCCTCATGGTCAACGGCAAGGAGGTTCCCTCCAGGCCTGTCCGCGAGTACGAGTTCCTCTTCACCTTCCCCGACGTGGCCTGGGAGGCCGGCTCTATCGAGGCCATAAGCTATGACGCCGAGGGCAATGAGCTCTCGCGCGCCCGCAAGGAGACCGCCGGAGCCCCCGCACGACTCAAGGCCACACTGATGCACGGCCCCAAGGGAGTGTATGCCGACGGTGCAGACCTCGCCCTTGTCCAGATAGAGGTGGTAGACGCCGAGGGACGCCGCTGTCCGCTCGACAACAGCCCTGTTGAGTTCTCGCTCGAGGGTCCCGCCGAGTGGCGCGGAGGTATAGCCCAAGGCCCCGGCAACCACGCATTTGAACGTACGCTCCCCGTAGAGTGTGGAGTCACCCGCGTTATGCTCCGCTCGCTCCCCGAGGCAGGCGACGTCACACTCACAGCCCGCGCCGAGGGTCTCCCCGAGGCATCGGTCAGCTTCGCCACCATCCCCGTCGAGGTAAGGCACGGCCTGAGCAAGCACTTCCCCTCGGCCGACCTCAAGGCCCGATATGACCGCGGAGAGACACCCGCGACCCCATCCTACACCGAAAAGAAAGCCGATGTCCGCGCCGTCTCGGCCACCGCAGGCTACGACACCGAGGGCGCGTGGAAGAGCTATGACGACAACGAGCTGTCCGAGTGGCGCAACGACGGACGCCTCTCCACAGCGTGGATCACCTACCAGCTCGAGCGTCCCGCCGAGATAGACGACCTCTGCCTGAAGCTGACGGGCTGGCGCACACGCTCGTACCCCCTCGAGGTATATGCCGGAGACGATCTGGTGTGGAGCGGAGACACCGACCGCTCGCTGGGCTACGTCCACCTGCCCCTGCGCCCCGTCCGCACCGACCGCATCACCATACGCCTCAAAGGTTCGACAGCCGACTCTGACGCCTTCGGACAGATAATAGAGGTGGCAGAGCCTGCCGCCGGCGAGCTCGACCTCTTCAAGGCCAAGAACGGCGACAAGACGGGCAACGAACTCCGCATCGTAGAAGTCGAATTTCTCGAGACTCTGCACAGGTAATTGGGAATTGAGAATTGAGAATTGAATATTTAGAATTTAAAGTCGTTAGCAATCAGCTTTAGGGTCGAGATCTGTCACGACCCTACTCTCCTGTCCCAAGTCCCAAAATGAAACTCCCGTTTGGGACTTTGAGACTGCCAGACTAACGACAAAATACCTACGCCTGAGAAGTGAGCTTGCCCCGGAAGGGGCTACACTGAGGAAACCCCATAGTGGATTGGCGCAGACGCAGTCGCAGCCAAGCCTCTATGGGGATATGTGTCTGGTATATAGAGGCAACCCCGGAAGCGGGTTGCACGGTGCCACGATGCGATACGTATGCGTTGTACAACCCGCTTCCGGGGTTGTAGTTTGCTGTTGATTGATTAGACCCCAGGGAGGTTTGGCTTAGACTGCGTCTTCGCCAACCCACCCTGGGGCTTCCCTTGTTCTGCCCATGCCGGGGCAGGCCTGTTGTCTATATAGAAAGTTACTCTGAAAAGACGCCCATGATGGTGCGGTAATGCCGAGGAGCTTTGTTGGTCGTTAGCCACAATGTCCCAAACGGGAGTCTAATTCTGGGACTTGGTACTGGCGCTCGGGACAAGTCACGACCCTACAGGCGCCTATATGGTTGGTGTGGGCGCAATGTATTGCGCCCACACTGCCAGGCATTTGACTACCGACAACAAATGTCTAACGACTTCCCTCCGCCTCCGGTGCGCCCGCCGAGTATTTCTTGCGGGCCATGGCCTGGAGGTCTTCTATGGTGTCGCACTCGTCGACAATCTCCACTCCGAGCATTGTCTCTATTACGTCCTCCATGCTGACGATGCCTCGCATACAGCCATACTCGTCCGTCACCACAGAGATGTGCTCTTTCTTCTCGAGCATCTTCTCCCATATATCCGAGACCTTGGCCGTCTCGGGGAACGTGAGTATCGGACGCACCACCTCGGCCACCGGGGCGTCTGTCCTGTCCTGTATGAGCATCTCGAGGACATTGGCACGGCGGACGTAGCCCGTGATGAACTCACGGCCCGAGACATATACCGGGATGCGCGAGAAGGCCGAGAGAGCCTTGTCGGCATAGAACTCCCTGACCGTAGTGGACTCAGGCACCGACGCCACCACCACGAAGGGGGTCATTATCTCTCTGGCGCATACGTTTGAGAGCTTGAGGAAGTTCTGTATGGCCTTGTTCTCGGCCACGTCTATTACGCCCTCGTCTGTGCCGACGTTGACCATGGCGGCGACCTCCTCGCGGCTCACCGTCAGAGGCTGTATCTTGGGCGAGAAACAGTGTGTGAGCAGTTCGGAGAGCCACACGAGGGGATAGGTGACGACTATAAGCACGCGTATCAGCCTGGCCGAAGGCATGGCAAGGGTGCGCCAGTAGGAGGCGCCGATGGTCTTGGGGATAATCTCCGACAGCACGAGTATGAGCAGGGTGAGGATGGCGGAGATGATGCCGAAGTAAGCCTCGCCGAAGACCTTGACCGACTCAGACCCCACACCTGCGGCGCCTATTGTATGGGCCACGGTGTTGAGGGTGAGGATTGCCGCCACGGGGCGGTCTACGTTGGTCTTGTACTTCATCATCAGCGGGGCAGTCTTGTCGCCCTGGCTCTCGCGCATCGAGATGAACGACACGGGCGTCGACAGCAGCACCGCCTCAAGGACAGAACACATGAAAGACACGGCAAGAGCGCCGAAGAGATAGAGAAGTATTAGTGTCATGAATGGAAGGATGGTGATTCAATATTATCAACATCCTCAAGGGAGATTTTGTTTTTTGGGTAGAAGTTATAGGCATTATAAGTCTTATGAATCTTATAAGATATGTAAATCTTATAGCCCCCCAATTCTAAATTCTCAATTCTAAATTCTCCATTCTCACTATCTCTTCTATCCTCTCGAGCTGGGCCGTGGTGAAGGGGGCAGACGCGAGGGCCGAGAGTGTGTCGTCGAGCTGGGCTGTGGACGAGCATCCGGCTATCACCGAGGCTACCGCCGGACGCGCCAGCACCCAAGCCGTGGCCATCCTGGCCAGTGTCTCGCCACGCTCAGAGGCCACCTCGTTGAGCGCCCTTATCTGAGCGAGCTTTGCCGGTGTTATCTGGGAGGCCGTCAGATGAGACCCCCTTGCGGCGCGCGAGTCGGCAGGTATGCCGTCGAGGTAGCGGTTGGTCAGCAGACCCTGTGCGAGCGAAGAGAAGATGGTCATCCCGACATTCTCCTCCTCCATCAGCCTCTCCACACCCGAGTCTACCGGAGCGCGGTCAAAGATATTGATTCTCTCCTGAAAGGCGAGACACGGGACGTCCCTCTCCCTGAGGTATGCGAGCGCCTTGCGCGTGGGCTCGAGAGGCCAGCGGGAGATGCCGGCATAGAGAGCCTTGCCTCGGCGCACGGCGTCGACGAGGGCCTGCAGGGTCTCCTCTATCGGGGTCTCGGGGTCGTAGCGGTGGCTGTAGAAGAGGTCTACATACTCAAGCCCCATGCGCCTGAGGCTCTGGTCGAGCGAGGCTGTGAGATACTTGCGCGAACCCCAGTTGCCGTAAGGGCCGGGCCACATATCATATCCGGCCTTGGTGGCTATGAAGAGCTCGTCGCGGAATGGGCGCAGGTCCGAAGCCATGACACGCCCGAAGGTCTCCTCGGCCGAGCCGTAGGGAGGGCCGTAGTTGTTGGCAAGGTCAAAGGCACAGATGCCGCGGTCGAAGGCGTGGAGCAACAGCTCGCGCGAGCGCTCGAGGGGAGATGTGGCGCCGAAGTTCTGCCAGAGGCCGAGCTGTATGGCGGGCAACAGCACACCGCTGTGTCCGCAGCGACGGTATTCCATTCCCGAGTCGTATCGTGAGGGTGAAGGCATGGGCTTGGGGGATTGAAGTGTGATTTTGCTGTCAACAGACAGGCAAAGGTAATCAAAAGATTGGATTTTTTGCGTAACTTTGCTAAAAATATCCAACGGAGGACAAAAAC
>JAIDJD010000367.1 GCA_029052375.1 Duncaniella sp.
TTCGAGCTCTGCGCCATCCAGGCCTTCAAGAAGGCATCTGAAAAGGCCGGTCCCGTGCTCCTCGAGCCTATCTTCAAGGTTGAAGTTGTGACTCCCGAAGAAAGCATGGGTGACGTGATCGGTGACCTCAACAAGCGTCGTGGCCAGGTAGAAGGCATGGAGACAAGCCGCAGCGGTGCCCGCATCGTGAAGGCCAAGGCTCCTCTTGCCGAAATGTTCGGCTATGTGACCGCCCTCCGTACCATCACTTCCGGTCGTGCCACATCGACAATGACATTCAGCCACTATGCCGAAGTGAGCAGCTCGATTGCCAAGAGCGTACTCACCGAGTGCCAGGGCCGCGTTGACCTCATCAAGTAACACTTTCATTCAACTAACAATATGGATCAAACAATCAGAATCAAACTGAAGTCCTATGACTACAACTTGGTTGACAAGTCGGCCGAGAAGATTGTGAAGACCGTTAAAGCGACTGGTGCCGTAATCAGCGGTCCCATACCCCTGCCCACCCACCGTCGTGTCTTCACTGTCAACCGTTCGACCTTCGTCAACAAGAAGTCGCGCGAGCAGTTCCAGCTTTCGAGCTACAAGCGACTGATCGATATCCACAACTCTACCGGCAAGACCGTAGACGCCCTCATGAAGCTCGAGCTTCCCTCAGGCGTTGAAGTGGAAATCAAGGTGTAATCGCCGATGCTCAAAACAGGAATCAGTAAATCAAACAAAAGAATTTCAGTTCACATTTTCTAAATCAAAGAGAAATGCCAGGATTATTAGGAAAGAAAATCGGAATGACATCCGTTTTCAGTGCCGACGGCAAGAACGTGCCGTGCACTGTTATCGAAGTAGGCCCCTGCGTAGTGACTCAAGTGAAAACAGCTGAGAAGGATGGCTATGAGGCAGTGCAGCTCGGCTTCGAAGACAAGAAGGAGAAGCACACCACCGCCCCCATGGCCGGTCACTTCAAGAAAGCAGGAGTCGCTCCCCAGCGCCACTTGGCCGAGTTCAAAGGATTTGGCTCAGAGGTAAAACTTGGTGAGACCATCACCGTCGACCTCTTCAGCGAGGGCGACTTCGTCGACATCCAGGGAACCTCCAAGGGTAAAGGCTTCCAGGGCGTAGTAAAGCGCCACGGCTTCGGCGGCGTAGGCCAGTCTACACACGGCCAGCACAACCGTCTCCGCGCCCCCGGTTCTATCGGCGCCTGCTCCTATCCCGCTAAGGTGTTCAAAGGCATGCGCATGGCAGGCCAGATGGGCAACGAGAAAGTCACCGTTCAGAACCTCCAGGTTGTAAGCGTGATGCCCGAACACAACGTCCTCATCATCAAGGGTTCTATCCCCGGAAGCAAAGGTTCAATCGTATTAATCGAAAAGTAAATGGAAGTCGCAATCTACAATATCAAAGGCGAAGACACCGGCCGCAAGGCAACTCTCGCCGACGAGGTGTTTGCCGTTGACCCCAACGAGCACGCCGTATACCTCGACGTCAAGCAGTACCTCGCCAACCAGCGCCAGGGCACCCATAAGTCCAAGGAGCGCAGCGAGGTCTCCGGCTCCACACGCAAGCTCCACAAGCAGAAGGGCGGCGGCGGCAGCCGTATCGGCGACATCAACTCGCCCGTCCTCGTAGGCGGCGGCCGCGTATTCGGCCCCCGTCCCCGTGACTATCGCTTCAAGCTCAACAAGAAGGTTAAGCAGCTCGGACGCCGCAGCGCCCTCACTTGCAAGCTTCAGGATTCGCAGATCATCGTAGTCGAAAACTTCAGCCTCGACGCCCCCAAGACTAAAGAAATGGTAAATATTGCTAAAAATCTTAAAGTCGAGGGCAAAAAGGCACTCTTCGTTTTACCGACTGAAAATAAAAACGTAACTTTGTCTGTCCGTAATATACCCAACGCACAGACCATCGTTGCGTCGGACGTGAACACCTACGTCGTGATGAACTCGAACGCCATCATCCTCACTGAGGGCGCCCTCGAGTCCATCAATAACATCTGAGCCATACCGAGTAAATAAGAAGCAACTGAACATGGAAATCTCTATCAAGCCCATCGTCACCGAGAAGGCCTCTCGTCTCACCGAGAAGGCCAATCGCTATACCTTCGCCGTTACTCCCGAGGCCAACAAGTACCAGATCAAGAGCCTCGTCGAGAAGCTCTACGGCGTCAAGGTAACCCGCGTCAACACAATCAATGTCCGTTCCAAGAACAAGTCTCGCTGGACCAAGAGCGGCCTGCTCCGCGGCAACACCGCCGCCTGGAAGAAGGCCATCGTGGACCTCGCAGAAGGACAGAACATTGACTTCTATAGCAATATCTAAACAAAAATGGCAGTAAGAAAATTCAAGCCCACAACCCCTGGGCAGCGGCACAAAGTTATCGGAGTGTTCAAAGGTACCATCACTGCTACCACTCCGGAGAAATCTCTTACAGTCGGCAAGAAGGCATCCGGCGGCCGCAATGCCGAAGGACACCTCACCACTCGCTACCTTGGTGGTGGCCACAAGCGCAAATACCGCATCATAGACTTTAAGAGAACAAAGGACGGCGTACCCGCAGTCGTCAAGACCATCGAGTACGACCCCAACCGCTCGGCCCGAATCGCCCTCCTCTTCTACAAGGACGGCGCCAAGGCCTACATCATTGCACCCAACGGCCTCAAAGTAGGCGACGTGCTCATGTCCGGACCCGACGCTCAGCCCGAGGTAGGCAATTGCCTCCCCCTGGCCAACATCCCCGTCGGCACACTCATCCACAACATCGAGCTCCGTCCCGGCCAGGGCGCCTTCATGGCACGCTCGGCCGGCACCTTCGCACAGCTCGTCTCCCGCGAAGGCGCGTATGCAATCGTCAAGTTACCCTCAGGCGAGACCCGCAAGATCCTCGCGGCCTGCCGCGCCACCGTCGGTGTCGTAGGCAACTCCGAGCACTCGCTCGAACGCTCCGGCAAGGCCGGCCGCTCGCGCTGGCTCGGACGCCGCCCCCGCAACCGCGGCGTCGTCATGAACCCTGTAGACCACCCCATGGGCGGTGGCGAAGGCCGTGCATCCGGCGGTCATCCCCGCTCGCGCAAGGGCCTCTACGCAAAGGGCCTCAAGACACGCGCTCCCAAGAAGCACTCGTCGAAGTATATCATCGAGCGCCGCAAGAAGTAATCAGCTTCCTGAGACACTCCTGACATTACCCTCGACAGTAGGAAACAGTAACAAGACATTCAAAAAGCAACGCATACCTCATGAGTCGTTCATTGAAAAAAGGCCCGTTCATCAGCGTCAAGCTCGAGAAGAAGGTCGCAGCCATGGAAGAATCCGGCAAGAAGGCAGTCATCAAGACCTGGAGCCGCGCATCCATGATCGCACCCGAATTCGTCGGCCACACTTTCGCTGTACACAACGGCAATAAGTTCATCCCCGTCTACGTGACCGAGAACATGGTTGGCCACAAGCTCGGAGAGTTCGCCCCCACACGAACCTTCCGCGGCCACTCCGGCAACCGCAAGAAGTAACAACGGGCCCTGATATAACTAATTCACACCAAAAACAGAAGAATTAAAATACAATGGGTGTAAGAAAAAGAAACTCAGCAGAACTCCGCAAAGCCGAGCAGAAGACTGTCGCTTTCGCCAAGCTGCTCAACATACCCACCTCACCCCGCAAGATGCGCCTCGTGGTCGACATGATCCGCGGCGTCGAGGTGAACCGCGCCCTCGGCATCCTCAAGTTCTCCAACAAGGAGGCCGCCGCACGCGTCGAGAAGCTTCTCCTCTCGGCCATCGCCAACTGGGAAGCCAAGAACGAGCGCAAAGCCGACGAAGGCGAGCTCTACGTAGCATCCGTCATGGTAGGCTGCGCCCCCATGCTCAAGCGCCTCCGCCCCGCACCCCAGGGCCGCGGCTACCGCATCCGCAAGCGCTCCAACCACGTTACCCTCGTGGTAGACACTATCGAAAACAAAAACGCCAAAGCATAACAAATGGGACAGAAAGTAAATCCTATCAGCAATCGTCTGGGTGTAATCCGCGGCTGGGACTCCAACTGGTATGGCGGTAAGAAATACGGCGATACCCTCCTTGAAGACTCACGTCTCCGCAAGTACCTCAACGCCCGCCTTGCAAAGTGCAGCGTTTCGCGCGTAGTAATCGAGCGCACAATGAAGCTCATCACCATCACCATCTGCACCTCTCGCCCCGGCCTCATCATCGGCAAGGGCGGCCAGGATGTCGACAAGCTGAAGGAAGAGCTCAAGAAGATCACCGACAAGGAAGTCCAGATCAACGTATACGAGGTCAAGCGTCCCGAACTCGACGCCCAGATCGTAGCCTCGAACATCGCCCGCCAGATCGAAGGCAAGACCGCATACCGCCGCGCTGTCAAGATGGCTGTCGCAGCATCCATGCGTGCCGGTGCCGAAGGCATCAAGATCCAGATCGCCGGCCGCCTCAACGGCGCCGAGATGGCCCGCTCCGAGATGTTCAAGGAAGGCCGCACACCCCTGCACACTCTCCGTGCCGACATCGACTATGCCCTCGTCGAGGCCCACACCAAGGTAGGCGTCATCGGCGTTAAGGTATGGATCTGCCGCGGCGAGGTGTACGGCAAGCGCGATCTCGCCCCCAACTACACCAACGGCCAGAAAGAGGCTCGCGGACCCCAGCAGGGCTCCGGCGCTCCCCGCCGAGGCGGATTCCGCAAACCCAAAAACAACCGTTAAACCAACCATCTGATTCAACACAATGTTACAACCCAAGAAAACCAAATTCCGCCGCGCGCAGAAAGGCCGCATGAAGGGCATCGCACAGCGCGGCAATCAGTTGGCCTTCGGTTCGTTCGGCATCAAGACTCTCGAGTCTAAGTGGATCACCGGCCGTCAGATTGAGGCCGCCCGTATCGCCGTGACACGTTATATGCAGCGCCAGGGCCAGATCTGGATCCGCATCTTCCCCGACAAGCCCATCACCAAGAAGCCTGCCGAAGTCCGAATGGGTAAAGGTAAGGGTGCTCCCGAAGGCTTCGTGGCTCCCGTGACCCCCGGACGCATCATCATCGAGGTAGAGGGCGTTCCCTTCGAGGTAGCAAAAGAGGCTCTGCGCCTGGCAGCACAGAAGCTCCCCGTCACAACAAAGTTCGTCGTTCGCCGCGACTATGACCCCACCCAAAACGTGTAACCTATCATGAAGAAAGAGAATTTCGCTGAAGTTACCACACAGGATCTCCGCGACCGCCTCGAGCAGATGGAGCTCGAATACCTCCAGCTCAAAGCCAACCACGCCGTCTCGCCCCTCGACAGCCCCGCAAAGATCACCCGCGCCCGCAAGGAAATAGCCCGCGTCAAGACCGAGCTCCGCGCACGCGAACTCAATATCAAGTAAAACCCCTCGTAAACCATACTCAACACAAAGACATGGAAAAGAGAAATCTCAGAAAAGAACGCATCGGGGTTGTTTCCAGCAACAAGGGTGACAAGACCATCACCGTAATGGTGAAGTGGAAGGAGAAACACCCCATCTACGGCAAGTTCGTGAACAAGACCAAGAAGTACCACGCTCACGACGAGAAGAACGAGTGCTCCGTAGGCGACACCGTACGCCTCATGGAGACACGCCCCCTCTCCAAGACCAAGCGCTGGCGTCTGGTCGAAATCATCGAAAAAGTAAAGTAAGCAGAATAAAGTCAAGCAAATGATACAGACTGAAAGCCGTTTAACCGTCGCTGACAACAGCGGCGCCAAAGAAGCCCTCTGCATCCACGTTCTCGGTGGCACCGGCCGTCGCTACGCCTCCGTGGGAGACATCATCGTAGTCTCCGTCAAGAGCGTGATTCCCTCCTCAGACATCAAGAAGGGCACAGTGTCGAAGGCAGTCGTGGTCCGCACCAAGAAGGAGATCCGCCGTCCCGACGGATCGTACATCCGCTTTGACGACAACGCCTGCGTGCTTCTCAACAACGCCGGCGAGCTCCGCGGCACCCGTATCTTCGGTCCCGTCGCACGCGAGCTCCGCGCCGCCAACCAGATGAAGATCGTCTCCCTCGCACCCGAGGTACTCTAAACCACCCCCACAACCCACAACCTTAAGACTTAAAGCAATCATGCACAAGTTACATATCAAAAAAGGCGACAACGTCTACGTCCTTGCCGGCGAAGACCGCGGCAAAGAGGGTCGTGTGCTCAAAGTCCTCACCCGCGAGATGAAGGCTATCGTCGAGGGCATCAACATGGTCACCAAGGCCACCAAGCCCAACGCACAGCACCCCCAGGGAGGCCTCATCAAGAAGGAAGCCCCCATCGCCATCTCCAACATCGCCCTCATCGACCCCAAGTCCGGCAAGCCTACCCGCGTGAGCATCCGCCGCGAAGATGGCAAAGTAATCCGCATCGCTAAGAAATCAGGAGAGGAGATTAAATAATGAGCTACCAGACCGTCAAGAAAGACTACCAGGAACGCATCGTTCCCGCTCTGACCGAGAAGTTCAGCTACACAACACCCATGCAGGTGCCCAAGCTGAAGAAGATTGTCATCAATCAGGGCCTCGGCGCAGCCACCCAGGACAAGAAACTCATCGAGACCGCCATCAACGAGCTCACAGCCATCACCGGCCAGAAGGCCGTGGCCACCCTCTCGCGCAAGGACATCTCGAACTTCAAGCTCCGCAAGAAGATGCCCATCGGCGTCATGGTGACACTCCGCCGCGACAAGATGTACGAGTTCATCGAGCGTCTCGTCCGTGTGGCTCTCCCCCGTATCCGTGACTTCAAGGGCATCGAGTCCAAGCTCGACGGCCGCGGCAACTACACCCTCGGCATCAACGAGCAGATCATCTTCCCCGAGATCAACATCGACTCCATCAGCAAGCTCATGGGCATGAACATCACCTTCGTGACATCGGCCAACACCGACGAAGAAGGCTACGCTCTGCTCAAGGAGTTCGGCCTCCCTTTCAAGAACGCTAAAAACTAACCCCCTCTCCAAAGCTTCGATATGGCAAAAGAATCCATGAAGGCCCGCGAGGTAAAGCGCGCCAAGCTCGTGGCAAAGTATGCAAAGAAGAAGGCTGAGCTCAAGGCCGCCGGCGACTACGAAGGTCTCCAGGCCCTGCCCAAGAACGCCTCAAGCGTACGTCTCCACAACCGCTGCACCATCACAGGCCGTCCCAAAGGCTATATGCGCCAGTTCGGCATCTCGCGTATCCAGTTCCGCGAGATGGCATCCGCAGGCCTCATCCCCGGCGTCAAGAAGGCATCCTGGTAAGGAGCGCGCAGAGGCCTCTCCGGAGGCCGGCGCCGCCAACCTTCGCTGACAATACCGACTCCCCCAAGTCTCGACGGCTCGAGAATCGTTAGCTCTAAGCCGGCAGGAACTCCCCCAGATGCTCCCCCGGGCCCGGCCCGGAC
>JAIDJD010000368.1 GCA_029052375.1 Duncaniella sp.
GCTCTACACCGTCCACACCCCCGTGCCCGCAGGCCACGACTACTTTGACGAGGGCCTCGCATACAAGTATCTCCACGAGTATCCCGAGCGTCTCGGCATCACATGGCACGACCTCATGAACATGGGCCGCGAGAACCCCGACAGCCAGGACCGCTTCTCGATGAGCGTCTTCGCCCTCAACACCTGCCAGGAGGCCAACGGCGTGTCGTGGCTCCACGGCGAGGTGTCCAAGAAGATGTTCGCCGGCCTCTGGAAGGGCTACTCCTGGGAGGAGAGCCACGTAGGCTGGGTGACCAACGGCGTGCATATGCCCACATGGGCCGCATCGGAGTGGAAGGCCTTCTATGCCGAGAACCTCGGCGAACAGCTCTTCACACACCAGAGCGACCCCAAGGCCTGGGACGGAATCTTCAAGGTGTCCGACGAGGCCGTATGGAAGATGCGCTGCCAGCTCAAGGAGAAGTTCATCAACTTCGTCAAGCGCGACTTCAAGGCCAAGTGGCTCGCCAACCAGGGCGACCCCTCGGCTGTGATCAAGATACTCGAGAAGATCAACCCCAACGCCCTCATCATCGGCTTTGCCCGCCGCTTTGCCACATACAAGCGCGCACACCTGCTGTTCACCGACCTCGACCGTCTGGCCCGCATCGTCAACAACGAGCAGTTCCCCGTACAGTTCGTGTTCTCAGGCAAGGCCCACCCCGCCGACGGCGCCGGCCAGGGCCTCATCAAGCGCATCCTCGAGATTTCGCGTATGCCCCAGTTCCAGGGCAAGATCATCTTCCTCGAAGACTACAACATGGTAGTGGCCAAGCGTCTCGTCACCGGCGTTGACATCTGGCTCAACACCCCCACCCGTCCCCTCGAGGCCTCCGGCACATCTGGCGAGAAGGCCGAGATGAACGGTGTGCTCAACTTCTCGGTGCTCGACGGCTGGTGGTACGAAGGCTACCGCCTCGACGAGAAGGCCGGATGGGCCCTCACCGACAAGCGCACATACACCGACCAGGGCCAGCAGGACAAGCTCGACGCCGCCACCATCTACTCGATGCTCGAGAACGAGATCATCCCCCTCTACTTCGCCAAGAACTCCAAGGGCTACTCGCCCGAGTGGGTGCAGTATATCAAGCGCTCTATCGGCCACATCGCTCCCCAGTACACCATGCAGCGCATGATCGAGGACTACATCGCCCGCTTCTACGAGCCCGAGGCCAAGCGCTTCGCCAAGCTTGCCGCCAACGACTTCGCCGTGGCCCGCGAGCTCGCCGCATGGAAGGAGAAGGTCGCCACCGCTTGGGAAGGCATCAAGGTGCTCGACGTCAAGACCACCGAGGATGTACACTCCAACAACATCTCCGGCACCCCCTTCACCACCATCGTCAAGGTGGACGCCAACGGCCTTGCCGGCGACATCGCCTGCGAGCTCGTGGTAGACAAGGTAGAGGACAACGAGACCAAGCGCAAGCGCACACTCCCCTTCACCGAGATTGCCCGCGACGGCCAGACCGTGACCTTCGAGCTCAAGGACGCCCTCCGCGATCCCGGCGTGTTCCGCTACGGCTACCGCATCTATCCCTCCAACCCCCTCCTGCCCCACCGTCAGGACTTCGCCTTTGTCCTCTGGGCATAAGACGCAACCCCCTGAACACAGGATATCAATCAAGAAAAACGGACGTGTCCACAGCGGACACGCCCGTTTTTTTAATCCCGGCCATCCAATATCGGCGCCCCTCGCGGCGTTTAAGAGGTATGGAGAGCATCAACACCCCCCTGATAAGCATAGTGGTCCCGGCCTACAACATAGAACCGTGGATAGGAGAGTGTCTCGGGTCGCTCGCGTCACAGACCTACCGCAACATAGAGGTTGTCATTGTAGACGACGAGTCTGCCGACGCCACAGCCGACGCCGCAGAGGCCTTCTGCAAGGCCGACAGCCGATTCAGCCTCATAAAAGCGAGCCACGGAGGCCTCTCCGCCACCCGCAACAAGGGCATCGAGGCCGCAACGGGAGACTGGCTGCTGTTCGTGGACGGCGACGACTGTCTGGAGCCGTGGGCCGTGGAGACGCTCGTGCATACCGCCATGAGCCTCGGGACCGACGCCGCAATCGGCGGGATGCGCCGCGGCAAGAGGTACAGTCCCTCACGGCGCCCGGTCTCGGAGACAGAGCTGTGGAGCTACGCAGAGACCATGTCCAAAGCCCTCTACCAGAACCTGATGATAAACCATGCCTGGGGCGCGCTGATGCGCAGACACCTCGTGACGGACAATGGCGGATTCCGCGAGGGGATTCTCTACGAAGACCTCGACTCGTTCTACCGTTTCTACGAGCAGGCCGGCAGGATAGCCTGGACTTCTGCCCCGCTCTACTTCTACCGCCGCACGCCCGGCAGCATTCTCGACACATGGAAGCCCCAGAGGCTCGATGTGCTCGACGTCACAGACCGCCTGCTCGAATTCATGCAGGCGCGCCACCCAGACCTCGTCCGCGCGGCGGAGGACAGGCGTTTCAGCGCCCACTTCAATATGCTGGTGCTGATGCTCAGGCTCGGCATAGACGACAACAAGGCCATCGAACGGTGCCGCAAGGTGATAAAGAAATACCGCGCCCGGACGCTGGCCGACCCCCGGGTCAGGCTCAAGAACAAGCTCGGCGCCATAGCGTCGTATGGAGGGACACGGCTGATAAGAGCCCTCTCCCTGATTGTCGGATAGCATAAAACCCTCGCCTGCCGTCAGCGGCAAGCGAGGGTTTTGTGTATCTAATCCCGACGGGGCTTATCACCGCCTTGGAGGGTGTCACTTTGACGGCTTGGTCTGTGCGCCGGCTGTCTTCCTGAGGTCAAATCCGGCCGTCATGCCGTCATACTGGGTGAGGATGGCGGTGAGGGCCTTGACAGAGGTGCTGCCGGAGAGCGAACCCACCTTCTCGAGGATGGTGATGAGCTTGGTGACGTCGAAGGTCAGGGTCATCCTGTCCTTGCCCGAGAGCTTGACATAAGACTCCATCGAGCCTATCTTTATAGCCTTGAGCACCTTGAAGTCAAAGGTGATGTTGCCGTCCTCGCCTATGGAGTATGTGCCTCCGAGGGCGGCCCTGTTGGCCTTCATCGTGAAGGTCGAGTCGGGGTTCATCTCTATTACAAGCGCCGTCAGACCGGCCTTCTTGTAGTAGGGTTCTATCTTCTTCTCCACGGCGTATGCGGCCGCCTGGCCGCCCGCCTTGAGCAGGAGGTTGTCGCTCTTGAAGGTGACCGCCGGGCCTTCGTAGGCCCATGTTCCGGCCAGGTTCTCGGCTGTGTTCTGCTTAGACCCTATGCCGAGGGCTCCGGCCAGGCCGCCGAGCAGGTCGCCGAGCCCCGAACCGTTTGAGCCGTTGGAGCCGGCCGATGTCGAGTCTGTTGATGCATTGCCTTTGCCGCCGGAAAGAAGCGAGCCGAGCAGGTCGCGGGCGTTCTGGGCCTGGACCGCAGGCGCGGCCATCAGCGCGGCTACGAGGGCGATGAGGGTGATGATTTTCTTCATTGTCCTGTGATTGAGAGTGTGAGAAATGTGAGAGAGAACACCAGCATGAGCATTGCGGTCTTGCCGAGCACGACATTGAGCGCGCGCCCCTTGCGGGTGACCAGTTGGTGATAGAGCGTGAGGTGAAGCACGAGATAGCAGCACGGGGCTATCCACCCATACCTCATCACGGCCATCCAGGCCGGCATGGTGAGGAGCACGGCCAGAAATCCCGACGCCACATAGAGACTCCCGGCCGACTGCTGGCCGAGGATGACGGCGAGGGTGCGCTTGCCTACGGCCTTATCCTCCTCGCGGTCTCGATAGTTGTTCACTATCAAGACATTGGCTCCGAGCAGACCTACGCCGACAGATGCCGACAGCAGCCACCAGCCCCACACGCCTCCGCAGAGCAGATAGGTGAGGCAGACAGGCGCCACGCCGAAGAAGCATACCACAGCCACCTCGCCCAGCCCGTGACGGCTCAGGGGCCAGGGGCCTGTGCTGTAGGCCATGGCGCCGAGGCCTATGGCCAGGCCGGCGAGATACATCCACAGCTCGCCCCACATGGCCACGGTGAAGACACCGACGGCTCCGGCGAGGGCAAGGGTGAGGAATGTGGCCGCCTTCATGGCGCGGGGAGAGATGTCTCCCTCGGTGACACCTCGGCGGGGACCCTCGCGCCCGGCCTTGTCAAGGCCGTCGCGATAGTCATAATACTCGTTGGCAAAGTTGGACGCTATCTGTGCGAGCAGGGCAAAGAGGGTGCAGAGAACAATTACCGGCACCGAGACCGTATGGCCTGCCACGGCAAGCCCTGCGGCAAAGGCCACTCCGGCTATCGACACCGGGAGCGTCCTCAGCCTCATGGCCTCTATCCAGCAGGCGGTTTTCGAACGGGCTGCCATGAGCGGGCCGTTATTATTCGAAGTTTGCGGCTATGGCCTTGGCTATTGCCTCCATCTGCTCTGCGGGGAGCGAGAGCTTGTGGGCGAAGTCCATATCGGCCTCCGAATTGATAGGAATAAGGTGGATGTGGGTGTGGGGCACCTCGAGGCCAATGACGGCCACTCCC
Source organism: Duncaniella sp. (assembly GCA_029052375.1). Classification (GTDB taxonomy): domain Bacteria; phylum Bacteroidota; class Bacteroidia; order Bacteroidales; family Muribaculaceae; genus Duncaniella. The sequence continues at coordinate 4,580 of JAIDJD010000368.1, forward strand.
ACGCGCTTGCAGGGGACAGCCTTCTCCAGAGCCTTGGCCACACGGCGGGCAAAGGCCGCCAGGGCGAGGTATTCCTCAGAGGCGAGATTGAAGATATAGGGCTCCTCGCGGCGCGGTATCACGAGGACGTGGCCCGGAGCCACGGGATTGATGTCGAGGAAGGCATAGTGGTCCTTGTCCTCGGCCACCTTCCAGGAGGGTATCTCCCCGGCGGCTATGCGGCTGAAGATTGTAGACATGGGATACAGGGAATCAGAAATTGATTTCGACAATCTCGAACTTCATCAGGCCGGCGGGCACGCGTATCTCCACCACCTCGTTGAGCTTGTGGCCGAGGAGGCCCTGGGCTATGGGGGTCGAGGTGCCTATCTTCTTCTCCTTGAGGTCGGCCTCGGAGTCGGCCACGATAGTGTATTCCATGGTCATGCCGTTGGCGACATTCTTGATTTTAACGCGGTTGAGTATCTGTACCTCCTCGTTGTTGAGGTGGCTCTCATCTATGATGCGGCTCGAGGCCACGAGGTCCTTGAGCTTGGCTATTTTCATCTCGAGCATACCCTGGGCCTCCTTGGCGGCGTCATACTCGGAGTTTTCCGAGAGGTCGCCCTTGTCGCGGGCCTCTGCGATGGCGGCCGACACGCGGGGACGTTCTACTGATTCGAGATACGCGATCTCTTCCATTTTTTTCTTGTAACCTTCCTTGGTCATGTAAGTTATTGCCATGGCTTTGTATTGGTTGAGGGAGTTATGTGTTGATTTTCCTATTTGTTTGTCTCTTGTCCGACAGCAGGGCCTGACATCGGCCAAAGCATGAAAAAATATAGAATCCCGAGGCCTTTGCACGGCCCGCGAGACTCCACATACGGTCTATATACTTCGGCAATGGGATGCCCTCTTGTCTGATGCAAAGTTACGGCTTTTCCGCGTCACTGCCAACC
>JAIDJD010000369.1 GCA_029052375.1 Duncaniella sp.
GGCTGCAAAACGAGCAGGCCGTCCTGTCGCCCGAGTGGGCGATCCATGCGGCCGCAGGCACCTCCAACTATATGTTCATCTGGGGCATGGGCGGAGAGAACCTCGACTACACCGACATGGACAAGGTCTCGTACCTTGAGATGAAGTAAACGGGAGAATCGTATTTGGAATTCAGAATTGACAATTTAGAATTGACAATTAAGAATTAGTTGTAAATCTCAATTCTTCATTCTCAATTCTCCATTCCTTTCAATTCTCTAAAATACACGAAATGAACCGAATCAAACAGATTATCCGCCATACGGCCCATACGGCAGAAGTGGTCATCGAGAGCGCCTCGATAGCCTCTTCTGCCCGTGCGGGCCATTTCGTGATGATAAGGTTTTCCGAGAAGTATCCCCGCATACCCTTCTCTATAGTCGACACCGACCCCGCGGCCGGCACCTTCACCATCATCATCCACAAGGGCGCGCGTCTGTCAGAGCTCATCGACTCGCTTGAGCCCGGACAAGAACTGCCCAACCTGCTCGGCCCGCTCGGGCAGGCATTCCCTATCAAGAAATACGGCACCGTCCTCTGCATCGGCGACGGCGAGGGCTTCGTCCCCCTGCTCAGCGTCATGAAGGCACTCAAGGAGGCCGGCAACAAAGTGGTCAGCGTACTCTCCGAATTTTCAGAGCAGACATCGTGTCTGCGGGGCAACGCCGAGCGCTATGCCGACCGCGTGCTGCTCTCCTCGTCCAAGGAAGAGGCCGTGGCCATCACCGAAAACCTCTCCGCTGAGGGCAGTGTTGACCTCGTGGTCATCACGGGCCCCACGGATATGCTCAGCCTCATCTCCGAGACCACCAAGCGCCTCGGGATACCCACACGCTGCATCCTCAACATGATAATGCTCGACGGCGTGGGCATATGCGGCATCTGCCGCGTGATGGTGGGAGGAGAGCGCAAGCTCACCTGCATCGACGGCCCGACGTTCGACGCCCACCTCGTAGACTTCGACCAGCTCTGGAACCGCCAACGCAACTTCGTATAAGACTATGCTGAACTTTGAACGTCCCATGACACCTGAAGAGCTCACCTCGCGTGACGCCGCATGGCGCGGAGAGCTGCGCAAGTCCCTCACTCAGAAACAACGCACCTCCGTGCCGCGCGTGGAGATGCCCGAGATACCGGCCTCTTACCGCCTCAACACCGACAAGGAGGTCAACCAGGGGCTCTCAGCCGAGCAGGCCGTCCTCGAGGCGAGCCGCTGTCTCGACTGTCCCGACCCGGGATGCATGAAGGGATGCCCCGTCAGCAACTTCATCCCCGCCTTCATCAAGAACATCGAGCGCCGCCACTTTGCCGACGCCCTCGACGTCCTCTCGCTCACCACGGTCCTCCCCGCCGTCTGCGGGCGCGTATGCCCCCAGGAGAAGCAGTGCGAGGCCGGGTGTATCTACAACAAGCTCAAGAAACCGCCGGTGGCCATCGGCAGCCTCGAGCGTTTTGTGGCCGACTTCAACCGCGAGATGGAGTGTCAGGACAAGCACGAGAAGGGACGCCCCTTCACCATGGCCAACGGCTCGCCCTTCTTCGCCGGCATCAAGATTGCCGTCGTAGGCTCAGGCCCCTCGGGCCTCGCCTTTGCCGGAGACATGGCCAAGCGCGGATATGACGTCACGGTCTTCGAGGCTCTCGACCGCCTCGGAGGCGTCCTCAAGTACGGCATACCCGAATTCTGCCTGCCCAAGGATGTGGTCAACGCCGAAATTTCGCGCGTGGCCGACCTCGGCGTCAAGTTTGTAAAGAACACCTTTGTGGGCACCACACTGACCTACGAAGACCTGCAGGCCCAGGGATTCAAGGGCATATATGTGTCTACCGGAGCTGGCAAGCCGCGCTTCATGGGTATCCCCGGCGAGAACATCCCCGGCGTCATGACCGCCAACGAGTACCTCATCCGCTACAACCAGATGCGCAACAACATCTACGGACAGAACGTCATGAGCCTCAACCGCAAGCGCGTGGCTGTGATAGGCGCCGGCAACACGGCCATGGACGCCGTCCGCGCCGCCCTGCGCCTCGGCGCCGAGAAGGCCATGATAGTCTACCGCCGCGGCGAGGACGAGATACCGGCCCGTGCCGAGGAGGTGCGCCATGCCCGGGAGGAGGGTGTCGAGTTTCTCACGCTCCACAACCCCGTGGAATATCTCTCCGGCCCCGACGGGACACTGCGCGCCATGCGCCTCCAGAAGATGGAGCTTGGCGAGCCCGATGCCTCAGGCCGCCGTGCCCCTGTCGAGATACCCGGAGCCATCGAGGAGGTAGAGGTAGACCTCGCCATCATCTGTGTGGGCTACCTGCCCAATCCTCCCGAGCTCAAGGCCGGCCTCGACATCTCGGGCAAGGGCAAGATTGTTGCCGACCCCGAGACAGGCTCTACCAACCAGCCGTCCATCTATGCCGGAGGCGACATAGTCCGCGGCGCCGCCACTGTCATCCTCGCCATGGGCGACGGACGCCGTGCCGCCCAGGCAATGTCTGACGCATTCGCACGCATCATATCCGGGACAACGCTCGGCTGACAGACCAGACTTCAAGACAATCAACCTTAATATTCACCAATAATCTAACCCTAAAACTTAAATCTTTATGAAAGTTGTTACCTTAGGCGAGATCATGCTCCGCCTTTCCCCCGCAGGCTGCAGCCGCTTTGTAGAAGTGGACGCATTCAACGTCATCTGGGGCGGCGGTGAGGCCAACGTGGCCGTATCCTGCGCCAACTATGGCCTCGACGCTTACTTCGTCAGCAAGCTCCCCAAGCACGAGATAGGCCAGGCGGCCCTCAACTCGCTCCGCCGCTATGGCGTCAAGACCGATTTCATCGCCCGCGGCGGCGACCGTGTCGGCATCTACTACTGCGAGACCGGCGCCTCTATGCGTCCCTCCAAGGTCATCTACGACCGCGCCAACTCTGCCATCGCCGAGGCTGACCCCGCAGACTTCGACTTCGACGCTATCATGGAAGGCGCCGACTGGTTCCACTGGAGCGGCATCACCCCCGCCATCTCCGACAAGGCCGCCGAGCTCACCCGCCTCGCCTGCGAGGCCGCCAAGCGTCACGGCGTCACCGTCAGCGTTGACCTCAACTTCCGCAAGAAGCTCTGGACCTCTGAGAAGGCTCAGTCCATCATGCGTCCCCTCATGCAGTATGTAGACGTCTGCATCGGCAACGAGGAAGACGCTGAGCTCTGCCTCGGCTTCAAGCCCGAAGCAGACGTAGAGGGCGGCGAGACCAACGCCGAGGGCTACAAGGGCATCTTCAAGGCTATGGCCAAGGAGTTCGGCTTCAAGTATGTTGCCTCTACCCTCCGCGAGTCCTTCTCCGCTACATTCAACGGCTGGAAGGCTATGATCTACAACGGCGAGGAGTTCTACGAGAGCAAGCGCTACGAGATCAACCCCATCATCGACCGTGTAGGTGGCGGCGACTCGTTCTCCGGCGGTCTCATCTACGGCCTCCTCACCATGCCCACCCAGGGCGAGGCTCTCGAGTTTGCCGTTGCCGCTTCTGCCCTCAAGCAGACCATCCCCGGCGACTTCAACCTCGCATCTGTCGAGGAAGTCAAGGCTCTCGCCGGCGGTTCTGCCAACGGCCGTGTACAGCGCTAAGCCCTGACCCTCCATACAGGTCAAAATATATGGCCCGCATCCCATCTCGCATGGGGCGCGGGCCATTTCTGTTTTCGAGCTTTCTCTTATTGTTCGGTCAGCGGCTTGAAGTAGCCGGCGAGGTTGGCCATGCAGGTGTCGTTGGCGCCGCCGGTGACGTTGGTGCCGGCGAGGCCTTCGTTGAAGGCTATGTAGGGTAGGTTGATGTAGTCCTCGCCGTTGTTGCTGAGCGTGGGCACGCGTCTCACCTCGCGTCCGTATTTCAGTTCCTGGGCCTTGAACCACAGGTCGTCGGCCGAGGGGCTCAGGCGCATGAACAGCTCGCTGTCTGTCACCTCGGGGCCGAAGCAATGGGGAGGGTACAGCACACCGCCAACGCCGAGGGCAAGGTTGAGGGGAGAGGGGTCGAGGCTCATGTCTATGGGCCATTTCTTGTAGGGGAGGATGCGTCCGTCCTTGACTGCGATTTTCTTCATGCGGGCGCAGTGGACGGCTTCGGGGGCCTCGAGCCATCCGCATACAAGGCGGTCTATGAGGTCGAAGTCGTAGATCTGGTCATCGTCCACAGTGATTATCACCGCCTCTGGAAACCTCTCCAGGGCGGGGACCAGTTTGGTGAACGACCTGACGTCTCGGCAGAAGCATATCTCGAGGCCTTTCTTTTCGAGCAGGCGCAGCGGGGCGGGAAGAGGCTTGCCCTCAAGTCTGCTGTCAAGCCATAGCACTATCCTGTCGGCCTTGCGGCTCTGTCGCATCATAGAGGCTATGGCCAGGTGGACGGTGCGCAGTCGGCGTCCGTATGTGGTGAGCGAGACCACCACCTCGCGGTCGGTGTCGGTCTGCGGAGCGACGCCTCGGCGTCCGGTGTCGGCTATTTCGTTCTCGAGCATCAGCTTAGTGTGCTCGAAGTTTATCTTCTGCGGCATCTTGCCGAGGTCCAGAAATCTGCGGAAGCCTCGTGTAATATGCTTGAGTGACATATTATGGTTTATGGTTTAGGGCCTGACGGCCTTAGGTTTAAAGTTTAGGGGCTTTTGGGTTTAAAGTTTAGGGCCTTTTGGGTTTAGAGTTTAGGGCCTGACGGCCTAAGGTTTAAAGTTGAGGGCCTAATTCTCAATTCTCAATTCTCAATTCTCAATTCTCAATTTTCAATTCTCACCTCGTCTGCTTTCATCCGCTCCATATAGGACTGGATTATGGCCTGCATTTCGCGTTCCATCTCGGCCTGTCGCGGGAAGCGTCCCTTGAGGTTGTCTTTTAGCAATGGGTCGTGGACATAGTCGTATATCTCGGTGACCTCCGTGCCGTCTGTGCGCATCACATAGTCGCCCTTGAAATACTGCGGATAGAAGTCCCAGTTGAAGGCCCAGGTATCCTCGGCCGGAGTGTTGAAAAGGTCTTTGCCGAAAGCTACGTAAGGGTCAGGCGAGCCAATATAGCCGAGCAGTGTCGGCATTATGTCTGTCTGCTGGGCTATGCCCGGGCGGCGTCCAGGCTCGAGGTCTCCCTCGGGCGAGAAGAAGATGATAGGTATGCGGAATCCTCCCACCTCGCCGAAGTAGACGTCGTGGGTGCGCTTGGAGCTGGCATGGTCGGCGGTGAGGACAAAGATTGTATTCTTGTACCAGGGCATCTTCTCGGCGGTCTCGAAGAAACGGCGCAGGGAGTGGTCGGCATAGCGGATGCACTTGTGCAGGGCGTGCAGACCCTCGTCGGGGAATGTGTCGCGATACTCCACCGGGATGTTGAAGGGATGGTGAGACGAGAGGGTGAAGACGCTTGCCATGAAGGGCTGCGGCATCTCGTCGAGAGTCTGTGCGAAGAACTGGAGGAAAGGCTCGTCCCATATGCCCCACGTCCCGTCGAGGTCTCTGCGTCCTCCGAATCGGCTGTCGGCCATGAACTCGTCCTGGCCGTAATAGCGCTCGACGCCTATTGAGCGCACGAAGGCATTGAAGCCGAGCGACTCATTGTCCGCGCCGTGGAAGAAGGCTGTGGTATAGCCCATCTTGCGCGTCTCCGTGGCAATGGAGTTGAGATGGTTGAGCGAGTAGGGCGAGAGCACGAACGGCCTGTCCATGCGCGGTATAGAGGCGAGCACAGCCGGGGGAGCGTCTATAGAGAATCCAGCGTTGGCAAACGACTGGCTGAAGCTGACACCCTTCTCTATCAGCTCGTCGGCAAAGGGGGTATAGCCCTTGTATGTCCCGCCGTCGAGGTCTCGGTTGAGGGCTCCGACAAACTCCTGGGCGAAGCTTTCCACAATGAGTATCACGATATTCTTCTTGCGTGGCGCCACGGTGTCCGAGGGTGTGTGGACGGGGGTGTATATGGCCTCCATCTCTGCCATGTCTGTGAAGTAGACGGGTATCTCGCGCGCCATCTGATTGATGGTGCGGATGATGGCAAAGGGAGTGTTGAGCACTATTCCGGTCTGCAGCGGATCGCTGACGTAGCGGTGGGCATAGCTGACGGCTATGGGCCTTGTTGATGCGGAGATATTGCCTCTCATACCGAAGACCACAAACGGAGCCGCCAGCACAAGCGTTATGAGCTGTGTGGCCACAAATCGTTTTATCGGCTTGGCCGGAGTGCCAGGCTTGCGGTAGGCAGTCCAGAGAAAGGCAGTGAGGGCGACGAAGAGGAGCGCCAGATACCAGTGTGAGACAATCTCCTCGCCTATGATGCCTCCGATGTTGTTCTCTCCGCTGAATTCCTCGAAGACGGCCATCGAGGTGCGGTGTTTGCGAAACTCGAAGAAGACCGTGTCGGCAAGGTTGAGGAAGAGGCAGAGCGAGTTGACCGCCGTGTATACCACCCTTGTCGCCGTCTGCCACCATCCGCCCGGACGCGAGGGCACAGGCAGGAGGAACATCGCTATGAAGAGGATGTTGGTGTAGAATATGGCCGATGTGTCGAACTTGAATCCCCCCTCGGTTATGGCCAGGAATTCCTCCGTGCCAAGGCCCTGGCCGAAGAGGTTCCAGTTCTCGAAGAGGAAGGCGAGGCGCGTAACCTCATAGGCTATGAATATCCACAGCAGGTTGAGGATGAGCGAGGCGGGGTTTGAGTTGAGTATGCTGCGCAGTCTTGTGTCCATTTTCATCGTTTTGCGAGGTCGGCATATAGTGTCTGGAGTATTGCCTTGCCCTTGCGTTCGCGCTCGGGGTCGGCGTCCTTGACGGCTCTTTCTGCGACGTTGTCATACAGTGTGGCTCCAGTGGGGTCTATGAACAGGAAGCCGTTGTTGAAAGTGTGGAAGGCCGAGGGTGCCGTATAGGTGTCCGCGAGTACATCGCGGCTGTATCTGAATTCGTCGTGCGGGAGGCCCATCTGTCCGAGCAGGGTGGCGGCGAGGTCGGTCTGGCTCATCATGGTGTCTATCCTTGCGGGGCCCTTGACGGCGCCTCCGGCCATCACCAGCGGTATGTGGGCATAAGCCCGGCGGTCTACCGGGTGGTGTGAGATGTTGTAGCCGTGGTCGGCGACAATGATCACCAATGTGTCTTTCCACGCCTCCGAGGCCTTGAGCCTGTCCATGAAGCGTCCGAGGGCATGGTCTGTGTAGGCAAAAGAGTTCTCCACCGGGTCGTCGAGGCGCTTGTACGGCACCACGAACGGCTCGTGCGAGCTCAGGGTCTGGAATGTGGCGAACCAGCGCCTGTCCTGGCGCGCAAGAGGTGCGGTCTGTTCGGACAGGCTTTCGAA
>JAIDJD010000037.1 GCA_029052375.1 Duncaniella sp.
CTTGACGACAAGACCCACGTCAATTTCCACACCGAGGCCTGCGCCAACACATACTTCATCAACGAGCTTGAGCTCCCCGTGGTCTGCATCGGAGCCGAAAATCTTGTCGTGGCCGCCTCGCCCGACGGCATTCTCGTGTCCGACCGCAAGCTGAGCGAGAATCTCAAACACCTCGTGGACGGCATCGGCAAGCGCCCCATGTATGAGGAGCGCCGCTGGGGCGAATACAAGGTGATAGACTACATAGAGTTTCCCGACGGCTTCTGTGCCCTGACCAAACAGCTCACCCTGCGTCCCGGATGCTTCATCAGCTATCAGAAGCACAACTGCCGCGAGGAGATATGGACTTTCATCAACGGCGAGGGCGAGATAGTCCTCGACGGTGTGCGCAAGCCTGTGCGCCGCGGCGACGTGGTCAACATCCCCAAGGGTCAGCTCCACGCCCTGCGCGCCATCACCCCGCTCACCTTCATCGAGGTCCAGCAGGGCTCCAATCTCGTCGAGGAGGATATTGAGCGCTTCGCCTACGAGTGGTAAGATACTTGCCTTAGCTGAGGCCGCAAGCAAAGCGGAGTGCCCGCGGGTTAAAACCCGGGCACTCCGCTTTTTTTGCGATTCTCTTTTGTGTATTGTGCAGGTGTCAGAACAGCCAGGCGGCCGAGATGGTCCAGTAGCGGTTCTTGCCCTTGATGTCGGCGTTGGTCGTGTTGATGCCTGTGGCCTTGAGGGTGTTGGTGAGGCCGAGGCCATAGCGGGCGCTGATGTCGAGATGCTTCACGAGCTGTACGCCGATGCCGAAGTTGAGGGCCCAGTCTACCTCCTTGTTTCTGTAAGCGTCGTTGATGCTCTTCTTGCTTGTCATGAACGCCACGCTGGGGCCGGCGGCCACATAGGGAGTGAGGAAGTTGCCTACGACGGGGAGCGAGAGGTTGTAGCGCAGGTTGAGGGGTATCTCGATGTAGTCGCGGTCGTTCTTGGTGAGGTTGTTCTGGAGGAGGAACGAAGAGTTGCGGCGGACATACATGGCCGAGAGGTCAAAGCCGAGGCCGATGATGGGCACGCGGAACTCAGTCATGACGCCGGCTGTCCATCCTGTGCGGTTCTTGTCGTCGAAAGCGCTTTTGTTGAAGTGCATCTCGTTGACGGTGAGGCCTACGCGGGGGCCTATCTTGAACATTCCGCCGGCCTGGGCGGGGAGGGCGCCGAGGATGGCGACTACGGTAGCTAAGAGCAGGGTCTTGATTGCTTTCATCTTTTGCTGTTTGCTGTATGGGTTTTGATTGGTGTTTCTATTGAGTATGCTGTCTTACAGATTTGAAGTCCGAGACCCGGGTGTCCGGGCCTCAGACTTCAGAGTGTCATCAATTGTGTTTTGCTGAGACAAGGCGCATTTTTACGGCTCGAATTCGATGAGGGCGGCCTCTGTGCCTACGACATCGCCGGGCTTGACGAACACCTGGCGCACCGTGGCCTCGCGGTCGGCCTCGACGTCGTTCTCCATCTTCATGGCCTCGTAGGTCAGCAGGTGGTCGCCCTTCTTCACCTTTGAGCCGGGCTTGACGTTGACGGTGAGTATCTTGCCTCCCATCGGAGCCGAGAGTACGGGGCCCTCTATCGGGAGTGCTCCCTGGGCTTCGTCGGCAGTCTCGGCCGCGGCTGTCCCGTCGGTCGCGGCTGTCTCTGCCTTGAGCCTTGCGGCTTCCTCGGCGCGGCGCTTGTTCAGGAATCCGTTGGCCACGTTGGGGAGGAGCTCGACGAGCAGCATCTCTTCAGTGTTGGAGGCCAGGGGGGTACCGTATTCGGTCATGGGATTGTCGGGACGCTTGTATTTCGAGACGTCATAGGGGGTCTCGGTGGCCGAGCCCGTTATCTTGCGGCGGAACTCGGGGTCGATGGCCACGGGGGTGTGTCCGTATTCGCCCTTGACCAGAGAGATGAACTGGTTGTTGGTGGTGGTATAGTCTGCCTTGCCGTTCTTGCGGTCGAGGGCCACGAGCACGGCCTGGCTGCCTACTATCTGGCTCGTCGGCGTCACAAGAGGTATCAGGCCGGCGTCGCGCCTAACCATGGGGATTAGCCTCATGGCCTCCTCGAGCAGGTCCTCGCTCTTGAGCTGTTTGAGCTGGGCCACCATGTTGGAGTACATACCTCCGGGCACCTCTGCGTTCTTGACCAGCTCGTTGGGCTTGGGGAAGTTGAAGTATGCCTCTATCTTGTGGCAGCAGTCGAGCAGGGCTGTCTCGTCTCCGGCCACCGCAAAGTCTATGGCGGCGTCGAAGAGGGCGGCCACCTCGGCGGGCAGTGTGTCGTTGAGGGGGTCGAACTCCTTGGGGAGCGAGTCCTTGTTGAGGTCGAAGGGCGCCAGGTCCTTGCGGGCCTCGAAGAGCTGGCGGCGTATGCGGCCCACAGCCTCCATGTTGACCTCCACCTCTACGCCCATGCGCTGGCAGAAGATATATACAAGCTCTACGGCGGGAGCGGCCGAGCCTTCGGCAAACCACCATATGTTGGTGTCGAGGATGTCGACGCCGTTGATGATGGCCATCAGCGACGACGCGAGGCCGTAGCCGGGTGTGCAGTGGGTGTGGAAGTCGACGGGCACCTTGACAGCGCGCTTGAGCGCGGCTATCAGCTCGCCTGCGCGCGAGGGCGTCACGAGGCCGGCCATATCCTTGAGGGTGATGATTTTGGCTCCGAGGGCCTCCATGGCCTTGGCCTTCTCTACGAAGTATTCAGTGGTGAATATCTTCTCGGGCTCCTTGGGGCCCATGCCCAGCATCCCCTTGAGCCTTGCGGCAAATCCCTTGGGCTCTTCCTTGGCAGGCTTGGGGTCTACGGTATAGCAGACGGCGCCGTCGGCGATGCCTCCGAGGCTGTTGATGAGGCGGATGGATTCCTTGACGTTGTCGATGTCGTTGAGAGCGTCGAAGATACGCATTATATTGAGCCCGTTGGCGATAGCCTCCTTATAGAAGCCTTCGAGCACTGTGTCGGGGTAGGGGACGTAGCCGAAGAGGTTGCGTCCGCGAGAGAGTGCGGAGAGCAGGGAGACGGGCTTGGGGCCCTTGGAGTCCATGGCCTTGGAGATGATGCGCAGGCGGTCCCAGGGCGACTCGTCGAGATATCTCATCACCGAGTCGGGCACGGCGCCTCCCCATACCTCCATGATGTGGAAGCGGGCATCCTCATAGTAAGGAAGAAGCTTGTCGATGGTAGCCTGGCTCATGCGGGTGGCGAAGAGCGACTGCTGGCCGTCACGCAGGGTGAGGTCGCGCAGCTGCAGGCGGGGGCGATTGATAGTCGTGGCCATATTGCTGTGTTGTTTACGTGGGTTAACTAACTTTCGCAAATATAAATATAAATTTCTGATTAAAGAAATTTTTCAGTAAATAATTTTTCTCCCTCCCGGATATACCTTCTCAATCCTGTCCGGTCATCTCACGAAGGGGTTGGTCCTCAGCTCGTCGCCGACGGTGGTCTCCTCGCCGTGGCCGGGGAGTATGACGGTCTCGGGCGGGAGTGTCAGCAGGCGCTTCCTTATCGAGTCTGTCAGCGTCGCAAAGTCGCCTCCGGGGAGGTCTGTGCGTCCTATCGAGCCCTTGAACAGGGCGTCGCCGGTGATTACAAACCCGCTCTCTCTGCTGTAGAGGGCTATGCTTCCGGGCGAGTGGCCGGGGACGGCTATCACCTCCAGAGGCTCGCCGCCCACTGTCACGGTGTCTCCGTCCTTGAGCGGGACGTCAATGCCGGTGTTCTCGGCCTGTACGGGGAGGCGGTATTGGGCGATGGCATCCTTGAGCGACAGGCCGAGAAACTCATCCTCGGCTCCCGCCCTGACACCGAGGCCATACCTGTCCCTGACCCACGCGTCGCCGAAGATATGGTCGAGGTGCATATGGGTATTGACGAGCTGGGTGGGGTGAAGGCCGTTGCGCTTGAAGAAGTCGTCGAGGGCTTCCCTCTCGCGTGCGTCTGTCATGCCGGGGTCTATCACCACGGCCTCGCGTGTCTCAGGGTCCCACACCACATAGGTGTTGACCCCGAACATATTGAAGATGAATCTCGAAACCTTCATGTCGTCAAAGTTCTACATATACAACATCCTTGCCCTCGAAGTAGGGGTCGGTGAAATAGTCGGTCAGAGGCACCTCTATCTTGGGCCTGCGCACACGTCCGAGCTCGGCGCGGAGGTCGCCTCCCTTTAGGCAGATGAGGCCGTTGGGGATGCGCGAGCGCGACTCCCGTCCCACCAGGCGGGCCGAAATCCTGACAAGCTCGTCGAGCTGCATCACGGCGCGCGACACCACGAAGTCAAACTTCTCGCGGCACTCTCCGCTGTCGCCGTGCTGGAAGGTGACATTCTCCAGCCCTATGGCCCCGGCTATCTCCTGGGCCACCTTGATTTTCTTGCCTATGCGGTCTATGAGGTGGAACCGGCACTGTGGCCACAGGATGGCCAGGGGGATGCCCGGAAATCCGCCTCCGCACCCAAGGTCTATAAAGCGTGTCCCGTCGGCAGGAGTGAAGAACAGCGCTATCGAGAGCGAGTGGAGTATGTGGTGGGTGTAGAGGTTGTCTATATCCTTGCGCGATATCACATTGATGCGCGCGTTCCACTCGGGATAGAGTGTCCCGAGAGCCTCAAACTGCTCTCTCTGTCTCTCTGTCAGGGCAGGGAAATATTTCAGTATCTCGTCCATGGTCTTTGTTTTTATGAGTGCAAAATTAACCCATATCCGTGAGAATTCTGTATATTTGCAGATAATAAATTTCATACAATGGTAAAAATCGGAAAATACAACCGCCTCAGGGTGGTGAAGAATGTCGACTTCGGCGCCTATCTCGACGGCGGCGAGGGCGTGGAGATACTGCTGCCCTCGCGCTACATAGCCGAGCTTCTCCACCCGGGCGACGAGATAGAGGTCTTCATATATCGCGACAACGAGGGGCGCCTGACGGCCACCACAGAGCATCCCTTTGCCGAGGTAGGCCAGTTTGCCTTCCTGCAGGTGACGGATGTCAACCGCACCGGCGCCTTCCTCGACTTGGGCCTGATGAAGGAGCTCCTGCTCCCCTTCAGCGAGCAGACCATGCGCCTCGGCCCCGGTATGGTAATACCCGTCTACGTCTACCTCGACGACGCCACACAGCGCATCGTGGCCTCGGCCAAGATAGACAAGCATCTCGGCAACAAGATACCCCGCTACCACCAGGGCGAGGCTGTCAAGGCCCTCGTGCTCAAGCACACAGAGATAGGCTATAAGTGTATCGTCGACAACCTCTTCCACGGCCTCATCTACGAGAGCGACCTCTACCGCCCGCTCGAGATAGGCAAGACGGTCACCGCCTATGTCAAGAACGTCCGCGAAGACGGCAAGATAGACCTGCTCATGGCCGGGGCCGACGACGGGCGCATCGACGCCCTGGCCGACGACATAGTATCTCGTCTCGGCGCCGAGCCCGGACACTATCTGCCCCTCTCGGACAGCTCGTCGCCCGAGGCCATACGCCGCACATTCTCGTGCTCTAAGAAAGACTTCAAGAAGGCCATAGGAAAGCTCTACCGCCAGCGCCTCATCTCCATAGCACGGGACGGCATCTCGCTCCTCGACAAGGAGGAATGAAGAAGTACAGCCTGTAGAAATTGAGACACCGCTCCCCCCCGGGGTGGTGTCTCTTTGCTTTTCACATAGACGGCCATGCAGGCCTGTGATGTGACAGAAAAAAAGAGAGGGGGTCTCACGACTGCCTCTCTCTCCATTCATCACATTATGCTTATCAGTGCTGTTTCTATTGTATCTATCCTATTTATCTAACTGTTCGGTTTGCTGTTATGTCTGCACACTCTCAGATATACCGGCTTGAGACGATGTCCCAGTCGACTATCTTCCACCACTCCTTCAGAGCGTCGGCCCTGCGGTTGCGGTAGTCGAGATAGTATGCGTGTTCCCACACATCGAAGGTGAGCAGGGGGGTGAGGCCTTCGGTCATCGGATTGCCGGCTTTGGGGCTCTTGGTGATGAAGAGCTTGCCGTCCTTGTCCTTTGAGAGCCATACCCATCCCGAGCCGAAGACCGATGTCCCGGCCTCCTCGAACTCGCGCTTGAAGCTGTCGAGGCTGCCAAACTGCTCGTCTATGGCTTTGCGCAGGCGTCCTTCAGGTTCCTTGGCGCCCTCGGGCGAGAAGGTGAAGAAGTAGAAGATATGATTCCAGGCCTGCGAAGCGTTGTTGAAGACGGGGCCTTCGGCCGTGCGGATGATGTCTTCAAGCTCCATATCCTCGTAGGGCGTGTCCTTGATGAGGCGGTTGAGATTGTCGATATATGTCCGCTCGTGCTTTCCGTAGTGGAATTCGATGGTCTCGCGCGAGATGGCAGGGGCCAGCGCGTCTTTTTCGTAGGGAAGTTCGGGAAGAGTGTAAACCATATCTGTATATTTGTTTCTTGGAGGGTTATTGTTTCGGTTTGTTTCTATGTGTCGGGCGGTCATTTTTCCGCTTTTGTACTATTAAAACACCATAGGGATGGATTGGTTCGGCCCCTGGCTGTTAAAAAGGATTAAGTGCCCGGCGGCCTCCGATCAGGGCGTCAGCGCCACCGTGAGCATACCCCACAACACCAGCAGGATGTTGCTGAAGGCATACGTGACGGTATAGGCCATGGCCGGGATAGAGCTCCCGAGCATATCCTGGACTGCGCCGAGCGAGGCGGTGCTGGTGCGTGTCCCCGCACAGCATCCGAGGGTTATGGCCGCCGGAAACCTGAACACCTTGTGGCCGAGCCACAGGCCGAAGAGCAGGGGGACCAAAGTGCAGACGGCTCCCGCCACAAAGAGCATCCAGCCGATGCTGCGCAGGCCGGAGACAAACGACGGTGCCGACTCGATGCCGACCACCGCGATGAACATCGTCAGGCCGAGGTTGTTCATCAGCCACAGCGCCGCCGGCGGGATATAGCCTATCGACGGTCTCTTGCACCTGAGCCAGCCGAAGACTATGCCGGCTATCAGCGAGCCCCCGCTGGTGCCGAAGCTGACCGGGACATCCCCGGCCCATATGGTGACGGCGCCAAGAAATCCGCCAATGAAGATAGCCAGGCAGAGAAACCGTATGTCGCTTGCCGTCGTGGGGCGTTCGGCATGGCCTATCTGACGGATAGCCTTCCAGACCTCTTCGCTCGAGCCCACGAGGGTGAGGATATCGCCCTTTCTGAGCCTCATGTCGGGGTCGAATCTCATATGGTTGCCCCCGCGCTCGATGTCGCGCACAGTGACGGCCCGCATGAAGGGAGCCGCCGCCAGCAGGCGTATGGGCTTGCCGGCATATTTCCGGGCCGAGATACGCACGGGGACGCGGTCTACGGGATAGGTGAGCAGTTCGTGATTGTCGGTCTCAGGCCCTACCAAGTTGTAGATGCGGAGCATGAAGTGGTGGCGGCCGCAGAGCACGGCCTCGTCGCCCGGATAGAGCACATGAGAGGTGTCGGGAGTGACGATGTGCCCCTCGTGGCAGACTCGCCCTATGTAGACGGGCACTCCGTGGTGGCGCAGGTAGTTCTCAGCCTCGGCCACAGTCCGCGTGGTCCTGAAGAAGTGTCCCGTGAGCCTGTAGGCGCGGAACGCCACCGGCCTGCGGGCGTCGAAGTTGGCCGGGTCCTTGCGCCACGTCTCGTTGCTGAGCCTCTCCTCCATCTCGGCCGTCTCCCTCTTGACCTTCTCGAGGCCTCCGAGGAGCCTCGGCCCGAAGTTGCCGAGCAGGACCACAGTCCCGAGCGTGCCGAAGATATAGGTCACGGCATAGGCCACCGGTATGATGTCGAGCTCGCGGGCCTTGGCCGTCCCGTCTATCGGGAACTTGGCGATAGACTCGGCCCCGACTCCGATGAGCGACGAGCAGGTCTGCGACCCGGCAAACAGCCCCACGGCCTCGCCCTTGGAGTAGGAGAGTAGCCGGGACATGGCCAGCGTGGCCCCGAAACACATCGCGCTCATCGCCAGCGCAAAGCAGAGCTGCTTGAGGCCGGTGCCTTTCAGAGACTTGAAGAAATTGGGCCCCACGCTGTAGCCTATCGAGAAGAGAAACATCATGAAGAAGACCGTCTTGAGCGGTCCGGGGACTGGAATGTCGAGCTGGCCCACCGCCACGCCCGTCAGCAGCACAGCTGTCACACTGCCGAGCGAGAAACGGCCTATCCTGACACGACCAAGCATAAAACCGACTCCCACGGTGAGGAACACCGCGAGAGCCGGATATGTCCTTAATATATTGGCGGCGTAGTCTGGCATATGCGCGAAATATTGAGATGCACGATATATGCAAGAACACGCCCCTCAGTCCGAAAGTTCAGAAAACCATCCCCCCGGCGCTCAGCTCCAAAACCGGAAACATCCCCCTCACAGCTTTCAACTCCCGACTTTGAAAACCATTCCCTCGTCTGAGAGAAACGTGTCCGGAAACACAAGCCGGGCCTCCGAGAGCAGGCGCTGTTCGCCCTCGGCATCGTAGCGTTTGGAATAATGTCCCAGTATCAGGCCCGAGGCCCCCGCCTCGCGCGCTGTCACAGCCGCCTCGCGCGCCGTCGAGTGTCCGCGCTCGCGCGCCATTGCCGCAAGGTCGTCGCCATATGTAGCCTCGTGATAGACAGTCCCCACACCCTTCACAGCCTCGGCAACACGGGGGTCGAACATCGTGTCGCTGCAATAGGCATAGCTGCGTGGAGCGGGCGCCGGCCTTGTCAGGGCAGAGTTGGGTATTACGGTGCCGTCTGGCTTGATGAAGTCCGCCCCCTCCTTGATGGCCCTGCGCATGGCCACGGGCACTTTGTGGAACTCAAGCATATCCCCCCTGAGCGGACGGGCCGAAGGTTTCTCGCGGAAGATATAGCCCGAACAGGGGATGCGGTGGTAGAGCGGGAACGCCGTCACCGTCAGCCCACCGTCCTCGTAGACGGTCTCGGTGGCCCCGGGGGTTACGGGCGCATACCTGATGCGGAACGAGGGCTCGCGGTTGAAGAAATCCATCCACCCCCTGAGCAGGTCGAGTCCCTCGGCAAAGGCGTGGACCGTCACCTCTCCCTCTATGCCGTGCAGGGCCATGGTAGAGAGCAGGCCCGGAAGGCCGAAGAAGTGGTCGCCGTGCAGGTGTGAGATGAAGATATGTGTGAGCCTCGAGAACTTGAGGCCCTGCTTCCTGAAGCGTCCCTGTGTGCCCTCTCCGCAGTCTATCATGAAGAGCTTGTCGCGGAAGTCCACCACCTGGGCCGACTGGCTGTGTCGGGCCGACTGTGTGGCCGATGAGCATCCGAGGATATTGACGGTGAAGTTTGACATGATATTTTAAGGTTGTGGATTGGCGTGGCCTCCGCAGGGCGGGACGGCCGGGTGTCAGATTTTCAGCAGGCGAGTTTCCGTTATCACAACATCTACCCTGACGTCGTGGGGCTCGGCCGGGATATCCTCGTCCATCAGCTGGAAGTCATATCCGACGCCCACCTTGAGGGCACGTGTCTCGCGCAGGAGGCGGTCGTAGTATCCCTTGCCTCGGCCCACGCGGTTGCCTCGCCGGTCATAGGCTACGGCCGGCACCACCACCAGCTCCATATCGTCCACCGAGGCCGTATCGTCTCCGGTAGGCTCCTCGATGTGGAACGACCCGAGCGCCAGCCTCTGCTCGTCGTAGGGGAGTATCTCGAGGTTGAGGCCGTTGACCCTGGGCAGGTAGAAGTGCTTGCGTCCGGCCCACTTGTGTATGAACGAGCGTGTCGAGAGCTCGTCGGGCAGGGAGTGGTACATGAGTATCCTGTCGGCCATCATGAAGGCCGCGGTCTGCTCGAGCAGGCCGAACACACGTGCCGCGGCCGACTCGCGGTCCGAGTCGTCGAGAAGGGTCTTCCTTGCCTTGATCCTGCGGCGGATGTCGTCTTTGTCAATCATTGCTTTGGAGAGGGGTTGTGGGTGACGGTGACGGGCGGCGTGGCGCGTCCGTCGCGAAGCGCCTCCAGAGCGGTCTTCACGGCCGGGTCAGTGAGGTTGTCCACCTCGAAGTATCCCTCTGTGCCGTAGATGTTGCGCGCTATCAAGGCCTTCAGTGTATTAACAAGAAGGTCGCGCGAAATGTTTATGTAGTACCACCTCGGGGCCACTCCGGCCTGGCGGGCATACTCGACAAAGTCGCTGAGCAGGGTGTCGTCGTCGGGCAGGAGAGCCATCATCCCGCGGGCGTCCCCGGCGGCCGAGAGTGCCTCGCGGTTGCGGTCGGCATATTCGAAGGTATACTTGTTGGGCAGGCCGAGGTTCGAGACCTTGAGATACCACGACGTGATGCCCGTGGTGTCGTTGGGCACGAAGATGTCGGGCATGATGCCTCCGCCGCCATAGACGGTGCGCCCGCCAAGGGTGGAGAAGCTCAGAGAGGTGTCCTGGCGTATGGAGTCGGCGCTGTACATCTCGCCATGCTCGAAGCGGGTCAGCAGGTCGCGCTCATAGTCGACGCCCGGGGCATACGTCTTCTGTATGCATCGGCCCGAGGGTGTGTAGTAGCGGGCTATGGTCAGGCGCAGGGCGCTGCTGTCCGGGAGCTCGAGCTGGTGCTGTACAAGGCCCTTGCCGAACGAGCGCCTCCCCACGATGATGCCGCGGTCGTTGTCCTGCATGGCCCCGGCAAATATCTCGCTGGACGAGGCAGACATCTCGTCAATGAGCACGGCCAGCTCGAAGTTCTTGAGAGAGCCAGAGCCGTCGCTCCCCGTGGTGGGCGAGTCGGGAGTGTGGGCTCCCTTCATTGAGACTATGGGGAGGTCTGCGTGGAGAAATTCGTTGGCCATGAGCACGGCGTGCTCCATGTAGCCCCCCGAGTTGCCGCGCAGGTCCACGATGAGTTTCCGCGCTCCCTGGCCCGTGAGCATCAGGGCGTTGGTGAAGAACTCGTTGAAGGTCGACGCCCCGAACTTGTTGATGCGTATGTATCCGACGCCCGGCTCGATGATGTAGGCCGCGTCGATAGAGGTGACGGGGATGTCGTCGCGCATCACCTCGTACTCGAGTATGTCGGCCGAGGTGTGGCGCATGATGCCGAGGCGCACCGCCGAGCCCTTGGGCCCGCGGAGCATCCCCTTGACCTTGACGTCAGAGATGCCCTTGCCGGCCACGATGCTGTCGTCCACAGACACGATGCGGTCGCCGGCCATCAGGCCGGCCTTCTGCGAGGGGCCGCCCGAGATCACCTCGAGGACATTGATGGTGTCGCCCAAGAGGTTGAACGATATGCCTATGCCTGAGAAGGACCCCTCGAGGTCTTCGTTGACCGTCTGGAGGTCTTCGGCGGGGATGTAGACCGAGTGGGGGTCGAGCCCGGCTATCAGGTCGGGCAGGGCCGCCTCGAGCAGCGAGTCGGTGTCGATTTCGTCCACATAGTTGCGGTCGATCATCTCGAGGATGGTGTCGAGCTTGGTGCGCGAGCTCCAGGAGAGGCTTCCGCCGGGGAGCTCCTTGCCTATCCATATGCCGGCCACCAGGGCCACGGCTATGGCCAGGGGCATCCAGACAGATGGACTTTTGAGACGCTTGTTCATACGCGATTCTGAAAGGTAAATTGTCAGTTGTCCCCTTCGGCGGGGATGTAACAGCATTCTATGCCTGCCCTCTTCAGCAGGTCGATGCCGTCGGTTATGCGGTAGAGGTCGGCGAAGACCACACGCCTGATGCCCGCCTGGATGATGAGCTTGGCACAGTCGAGACAGGGAGATGCGGTGATGTAGAGCGTAGAGCCCTCGGACGAGTTGTTGGAGCGCGCCACCTTGGTGATGGCGTTGGCCTCGGCATGGAGCACGTAAGATTTGGTCTGGCCCGAGGCGGGGTCTTCGCAGACATTCTCGAACCCTGCCGGAGTGCCGTTGTAGCCGTCAGAGATTATCGTGCGCTCCTTGACCATGAGAGCGCCTACCTTGCGGCGCTCGCAGTATGAGTTCTCGGCCCAAATTGTGGCCATGCGCAGATAGCGCCGGTCGATGATTTCCTGCTTGTCAGGTGTGTTCATTCGCTTGCTGGGAAAATTTGTGCAAAGGTATAATATTTTACGCTATCCGCCAAACTTTGCAGGGGCCGAAAATCCGCAGACCCCACATTTGGCCGGGCATCTCCGGGGGGGGAGGCAGGGCTAAATGATACGGCCCCGGAGACCTATCGGTTCCTCAGCCTCAGGTGTCGGGGTGAGTAGACTCGAACTATCGACCTAACGCACCCCCGACTCGTACTCTAAACAACTGAGCTA
>JAIDJD010000370.1 GCA_029052375.1 Duncaniella sp.
CTCGTATGCCGCGGCCGTGGCGCCCATGAAGGCTATGGCCGAGTGGCCTGAGGGGAACGAGCGGCTGTCCGTGCCGTCGGGCCTCGGAGAGTGGATCGCAGACTTCATCCCCTTGACCGTCCCGGCCATGATAGCGGCCGAGAGGCCCTGCGAGAGAGCCATGCGTCCCCATCCGCTGCGGGTCTCGGCTCCGAGTGCCTTGGCCGCCCATGGCAATGCCAGGGGGACAAACCTGGCGGCGCCTGTCCAGCGGTCAGGCCGTTCGCCCGGGTCGGCGGCTATGCTGTGCGGGCGGCCGAGGCGGGCGGCGGCGCCGGTCACCGCAAGGCCGGCGCCTGCGGCCGCGGGCCAGACCCCGGGACGGCACGTCAGAGAGTCTCCCCGGGCGTCTGCGGCGCAGGCCGCGAGCGAGACCGACGCGAGCATCAGTGACGACATCGCCCGCAGGAATATTCTTTTGATATTGTATATGTCTCTGTCCAAAATCAAGTGTGAGGGGGGATGGTGGAGGGTTGTTGTCAGCTCCTCTGGTATTCGGAGGGCGACAGGCCTGTGAGGTGTTTGAAATACTTGCCGAAGGACGACTGGTTGGGAAAGTTGAGCTCGTATGCCACCTGCTGTATGTTCTTGCCCGAGAATCTCAGCAGGTTCTTGGCCTCGAGCAGCACGTAGCTGTCTATGATCTGTGCCGCCGAGTGTCCGGTGTGTTCCTTGATGACCAGAGACAGGTATTTGGGCGTGATGTAGAGCTTTCCGGCATAGAATCCCACCGAGCGCTCGCGGCGGTGGTGCTGGTGGACGAGCTTGAAGAACTGGTGGACGTAGCTCATGCGCCTCGACATCTGCTGAGGCTCGGGCGGCAGTTCAGAATACCGCTTGCCGTACAGCTCGAGCATCCTGTAGATTAGGGCGGCCGTGAGACATCGGGCAATGGGCTTGGAATACACGGCCTTGGCCGAGCTGCTGGCCGTGTGGGACATCAGGTCGAGAAACTTGTAGACCCCCGTCAGCTCTTCTTCTGTCAGCTGTATGACGCTGAGCTTCTGTCCCGGGCCGCTGACAGGCGAGGAGTTGCCCAGGACGTTTAGATCGAAATTGACATCCTTGATAAACTCCATGCTTATGTTCAGGACACACCAGTCTATCGGGCCCGAAGAGACTCTCTTGAGCTCTATGAGGCTCTCGGGGGTGGCCACGAAGAGCGACCCGGGCGAGATGTGTCTCTCGTTCAGGTTCAGCTCGAGGTCAGCCTCGCCCTCGAGGCACATCAGCCACATCAGGCCGTCGATGCGCAAGGGGCCCTTGTTGTTCTCGAGCCAGGCGTGCATGATGTCTGTCTCGGAGCCCTCGCGGCCGTCGGTCTTCAGGCGGGTGAATACGTAGCCGTCGGGGTGTTTGGTGTGGTTGGTCGAGAAGGCCGACAGGGCGGCCAGCTCTTTTGAGGTTGAAGGTTCGGTCATGTAGCAAAATTAGTCAAAATATCCATATCAACCTACAGTGCGGGCGTATAATTTGGAAAAAATGTCATATTATCTGCCAAAATGGCCAATAAAGACCGGCCTTAAAAAACTTGTGCCGACTCCCAACCAATCGGCACGATATTTGTTAGATAGATACAGGCAGGCCTCAGCAGGCCCTCACCCGGCAGGAGCCTTGCCGACATCGACACTAAGATACAAACTTACCTCCAACTCACACATCATATACAGCTCATGAACTTCAACAAATTCACAATCAAGTCTCAGGAAGCGATACAGAAGGCGGTCGAGATTGCCCGTGGAGCAGGCAATCAGGCCATCGAGCCTGTGCATCTGCTCAAGGGAGTGATGACCGAGGGAGAGTCTCTCATCAACTTCATATACTCCAAGGTCGGCGCCAATCCCGCCGTCTTGATGCGCCAGGTTGACGAGAAGATTGCCGCCGAGCCCCGTGTGCAGGGCGGAGGCGACCCTTACCTCAGCCGCACCTCGAACGATGTCTTGCAGAAAGCGCTTGACATCGCACAGAAACAGGGCGACGAATATGTCACTCTCGAAGCCATCCTGCTTGCAGTCTTCACGGTCAACTCTCCGGCCTCGACTATCCTCAAGGATGCCGGATTGAGCCAGCGTGAACTCGAAGCCGCCGTGGCAGAGCTGCGCAAGGGCAAGAAGGTCACAGACCAGAGTGCAGAGGATACATATCAGGCTCTCTCCAAGTATGCCATCAACCTCAACGAGAGAGCGCGCGAAGGAAAGCTCGACCCCGTCATCGGACGCGACGACGAGATACGCCGTGTGCTCCAGATCCTCTCGCGCCGCACCAAGAACAATCCTATGCTCATCGGCGAGCCCGGCACAGGCAAGACGGCCATCGCCGAGGGTCTTGCCCAGAGGATTGTGCGCGGAGACGTCCCCGAGAATCTCCGCACCAAACAGATATACTCGCTCGACATGGGCGCCCTCGTGGCCGGCGCCAAGTACAAGGGCGAATTCGAGGAACGCCTCAAGGCCATAGTCAACGAGGTGACCTCGGCCGACGGAGAGATAATCCTCTTCATCGACGAGATACACACCCTCGTGGGCGCCGGCAAGGGCGAGGGCGCCATGGATGCCGCCAACATCCTCAAGCCGGCCCTCGCCAGGGGCGAGCTGCGCTCCATAGGCGCCACCACCCTGGACGAGTATCAGAAATATTTCGAGAAAGACAAGGCCCTCGAGCGCCGTTTCCAGAAGGTGATGGTCAACGAGCCCGACGAGACCGCCGCCATAGCCATACTCCGCGGCCTCAAGGAGCGGTATGAGAACCACCACCATGTCCGCATCCGCGACGAGGCCATCATAGCCGCCGTCACGCTCTCGGAGCGCTATATCACAGACCGTTTCCTCCCGGACAAGGCCATAGACCTCGTGGACGAGGCCGCCTCCAAGCTGCGCCTCGAGATAGACTCTGTCCCCCAGGCCATCGACGAGATAGCCCGCCTGATAGCGCAGAAAGAGATAGAGCGCGAGGCCATCAAGCGCGAGGGCGACGAGCCCAAGGTGCGCGAGATAGAGAAAGACCTCGCCGATATGCGCGACCGCGAGAAGGAGCTGACAGCCAAGTGGAAGGCCGAGAAGGACGTCATCGACAAGATACAGCAGAACAAGGTGGACATCGAGCGCCTCAGCTTTGACGCCGAGCGCGCCGAGCGCGAGGGAGACTATGCCAAGGTGGCCGAGATACGGTATTCGAGCATCCAGAGCAAGGAGAAGGAGAACGCCGCCCTTCAGGAACAGCTCAAGGCCATGCAGGGCGAGAAGGCCTTCATCAAGGAGGAGGTCGACGCCGAGGACATAGCCGACGTCGTGTCGCGCTGGACAGGAATCCCCGTCATGAAGATGGTCCAGAGCGAGAAGGAGAAACTGCTCCACCTCGAGGACGAGCTCCACGGCAGGGTAGTGGGCCAGAACGATGCCATCCGCGCCATAGCCGACGCCGTAAGGCGCTCGCGCGCGGGCCTCAACGACCCCCGCAGGCCCATAGGCTCGTTCATCTTCCTCGGCACTACCGGCGTCGGCAAGACCGAGCTGGCCAAGGCCCTTGCGGAATATCTCTTCGACGACGAGAACATGATGACCCGCATCGACATGAGCGAGTATCAGGAGAAGCACTCCGTGTCGCGCCTCGTCGGCGCCCCTCCGGGATATGTCGGATATGACGAGGGCGGACAGCTCACCGAGGCCGTGCGCCGCAAGCCATACTCGGTGGTGCTCTTCGACGAGATCGAGAAGGCGCATCCCGACGTCTTCAACATCCTGCTGCAGGTGCTTGACGACGGACGCCTCACCGACAACAAGGGCCGTATGGTCAACTTCAAGAACACGATAATAATAATGACCTCCAACATGGGCTCGGCCCTCATCCGCGACAACTTTGCCGGGATGACCCGGGAGAACCGCGGAGAGGTGGTGGAGAAGACCAAGGAGCAGGTGCTCGACCTGCTCAAGCAGACCATCCGCCCGGAGTTCCTGAACCGCATCGACGAGACCATCATGTTCACCCCGCTCGACGAGGCTGAGATCGAAGAGATCGTGGGCCTCCAGATCAGGAGCGTGCAAAAGATGCTCGCGCAGAACGGCATCACCCTCGAGGTGACGCCCAAGGCCCTGAAGTTCCTCGCCGAGGAGGGCTACGACCCCGAGTTCGGCGCCCGTCCCGTCAAGAGGGTCATACACCGCATGGTGCTCAACCAGCTCTCAAAGGATATCCTCGCCCAGAAGGTCGACCGCTCGCGCCCGATAGTCATCGACTATGACGGCTCGGACATCGTCTTCAGCAACTGAGCCTCTATATATTCAACCCTAAAATCTCAACACAGGTATGAAACGTTTTCTTTACATCCTTCTCGTGCTTCCCCTGCTGGCTCTCGCGGCCTCTTGCAGCGACGACGACAAGGACCTCCCAAAGGTAAGCATCTCTGTCGACTACTCAGGCGCTGTCGAGGAGGATGGCGTCCTTGTCCTCACCCAGGGCCAGCCCTTCACGATAGACGCTCTGAAGGTCACCCCGCTCGACGGCAAGAAGGCCACGCTCGGCAACACCACCTACTACATGGACGGCGAGCCTTTCTACGTAATCGGCGTGTCTCCCTTCGGCTGTGAGATAGACACCAACACCCTCCCCGTTGGCAACCACGTCCTCAGCTTCTACACACAGGTCTTCCAGGTAGACAAGGAGCCGGGATATGCCCTCTACGCCCTCAAGCTCAAGGTGGTCCCCGCCGAGGAGACTCCAGGCGACGGCGGCGGCACCGTCAACCCCGACGTCCGCACCTCTGCCAACCCCAAGTGACAGGACTGACGCCTGCCCGCTCTTATAACACCGAAGGTGTGACCGGCCATTCACAGCCGGTCACACCTTCGGTGTTTCATGGAGGCTCAGGTCAGCGCCTGCGTCTGCCGTATATGTAGCAGAGGATTATGGCCATGGAGGTGAGGGCCTCGCTGTGGGCCACGGCCAGCCAGAGGCCCGCCGTGCCTATGGCCTTGGGCACGAGGATGAAGGCGGGGACCAGGAAGAGCACGCCTCTCATCAGGGCAAAGGCCACGCTCGGGACCACGCGCTCTACGCTCTGGAAGTAGCCTATGGCTGTGACGTTGAAGATGAACCACAGCACGCACGACGCAAACCATGGCAGGCCCTCGATGGCATAGGACGCCGCCTGGCTCGAGGGGTCGATGAAGAGTTCTGTCATGAGACGCGGGCAGAAGACAAACAGCGCCGTGACGGCCGTGCCGAAGCCTATGGCCGTCTTTATGGCCAGAGTCTCCGTGGCCTTGACGCGCTCCCATGCCCCCAGGCCGTAGTTGTAGCTGATGATGGGCTGGGCCGACTGGGCTATGGCGTTGCCTATCATGAAGAAGAAGGGACAGTAGTAGCAGGCTATGCCGAAGGCCGCCACGCCGTCGTCGCCGAGATAGAGCATGAACATCCTGTTGCCGATGAACATCAGCATGGCCATGGTGGCCTCGCCGAGAAAGGCCGAGATGCCGATGCGCATCTGGTAGAGGACGTTGCGCCACGTGTCTCTGAGGGCGTCGCCGTTGAGCGGCAGGCGCTTCAGCCTGAGCTTCGAGGCCATGGCTCCGAGATACCACATGGCCATGCAGGCGCCTGTGGCTATGGCCGCGGAGGTGGCCAGGGCGGCCCCTCTGAGGCCCATGTCCATGAGGTAGACAAAGACAAAGTCGAGGACAATGTTGATGAGGCCCGGCAGGACGTTGCACCACATGGCATACCTCGGCGAGCCGTCCAGGCGGACTATGAAGAGGCCGATGATGCTCCACAGGTTGAGCACGAGGGCGGGCGACATCCACAGCAGGTATTCGATGCAGAGCGGCATCAGCGCGTCCGACGACCCCAGCAGGCGGCAGGTGGCTGTCGGCGACGCCATCATGGCGGCTACGGCCAGGGCGCTTGCCAGTGTGGCTGTGGCCAGAGCCTGGGTGACGGCCTTGCGGGCCCGCTCGGTCTCGCCGTGGGCCAGGCGTATGGAGGCCACCACGGAACATCCTATGCCGAGCATCAGTCCGAGGCCGATGAGGAGCATCATGGGCGCCCACACGATGTTGACGGCGGCCACTCCGGCCGGCCCGACAAAGCGCCCTACGAAGATGCCGTCGGCCATGGTGACGAAGCACATACTCACCATTCCGAGCAGGGTTGGGATGAAATACTGCCCGAACAGGCGGCCTACGGGTGTGGCGCCGAGGTCTATGTCATTCTGTGTCATGTCTCAGGTTGTATTTTCGGTTTGCTCTGTGTTCTTAAATTACAATCTCGTGCCGCAGAGACGTCCGTCGTATGGACGCGCCTGCGGCACGAGTGTCGTGGGGTTGTCTGCGGGGTCCGCGGGCTTGTGTCGTGCGCCCTCAGGCCCCTGCAGTTATGGTCTGGTGTTTCAGAGGCTCTGGGCTATCTCCTTGAACTTGTCGAGCGAGACGGTCTCCTTGTCGAGGGTGACGGCCTCTTCGATGGTGCTGTAGAGCTTGGCCGAGAGGACGTTCGGCGCTCGCTGGTTGCGCACCTCGGGCTTCGCGAGCTGTTCCTTGGCATAC
>JAIDJD010000371.1 GCA_029052375.1 Duncaniella sp.
TCATCAGCTTGCCGCGGCGGGTGAAGATGCTGCACTCAACAGAGATGAGAGACGAGTAGCTCACCTGCCATATGGCGTTGTTGCGTTCCTCGTTGAAGGGCGAGAAGGCGTTGGGACACTTGAGCGAAGACTCTCCGAGCGATATCTCGTATGTGTCTCCGTAGGCGTCGCACGAGGCGTCGGCGTTGGCACAGTAGAACCGGACATACGTGGTGCCCTGCTCGGTGAATGTATAGTTGAACTCCAGGTCGGGATCGTGGAGCACGATGTCCTCGAAGTCGCTCTGCCGCGACACCTGCCACTCGTGAAATATGGCGGCGTCTGTGACGGCGGCGGTGAAGGTCATCTCGCAGGGGGCCGACCCGCCAAACTGTCCCTGGGCCGGGGGCTTCACCTCGTTGTCGGCGTCGCGCTCGGCCTGCTCGGCGCTTGTGCGGCAGGCCACGGAGCGCGGCGAGACGGTGGGAGACTCTATGGTCTGTCCGCGTCCCCACTCCTTGAGAAAGCGGTCGCCTGAGATGGTGAAGACGGTGGCGCAGAGAGGCGCCTCTGTGTGGATGGCCGAGGAGATATGGGTCAGCGTCTCAGTCTTCGCGGTGTTGGCGTAGATTTGGCTCTCCTCGTCCCACACGAGGGTGTTGTATGTAAGGTCTATCTCGCGCGATACAGTCAGGCGGCGTCCGTTGATGGTATAGGCCGTCAGCTCGCCGGCGGTGCCGGGCGCGAGGAGGGCGACGCGTCCGCACTCCTGCTCGCCTGCGGGAGCCTCGCCGAGCGAGGCGATGTCATAGGGATGCCTGGAATAGTCTATCAGCCAGAAGTAGGAGCGGTCTCCGGCCACATCGGAGTAATATCCCATGTCGCCTTCGGCGGGGGTGAGCGTCGAGAGCTGTCCGTTGTCCGAGATGCCGGCGGTCACCTCCTCGGCATATCCAGCGCCGAGGGCCGAGAAGCGGTACCACTGCACGTCCTTGCCTCCGGAGGGTACGGAGAAATGCACCGAGCCGTCGACCCTCGGAGCCACGAATATGGCGTCGAGGCCCGAGCCAGCCGGTGCCTCCACGAGTATCACCTGCTCGGAGCCCCCTGTCGTCTCTACTTCTGGCAATCCCTTCGCCGTGGCCGCGGAAACAGCGAGTGTCAGCGACGCTATGGCTATCGTCATTCTGTTCATTATGGATCTGTATTAACATACAAAGTTAAGAAAAAAAGCGCAGAAACGCAAGAGTGTTTTCAGGCCGTCGGCAATGAAAAGCGGACGCCCCCGGGTGTGGGAGCGTCCGCAAATCGTTGTTGTGCCGTTGCGGGTTCAGAATCTCCAGCGTGGGTCGCCTATGTTCCTGGTTTAGATTTCGT
>JAIDJD010000372.1 GCA_029052375.1 Duncaniella sp.
GGGAAGATTGCCGGCCACAGCCGAACGCTTCTCCGCTACTATCTGGCGGGCACGGTAGACATCGGTATCCCAGTCAAACTCTACCCACACGACAGAAAAACCGGGCGTGGACTGAGAACGCACACGACGCACGCCCTCCGAGCCGTTGACAGCTGTCTCTACGGGATAGGTGACACTCTTCTCAATCTCCTCCGACGCCATGCCGGGAGCCTCGGTCATTACCACCACAGTGGGCGCGTTGAGGTCGGGAAATATATCGACCTCTGTCTCGAGAAGCACCTTGACGCCATAGAGCAGAAGCAGTCCGGCCACGACAAGAACGGCCATACGGTTGGCCAGCGATGAGTGTATTATCTTGTCAAGCATGGCTTCAGTGGTTGTGAGAATGACCTTCGGGTACGACCGTCGCCTGTTCGGCAAGGCGGACAAAAGTGGTGCCGGAGACTACAACCGAGTCGCCGCCGTGAAGCCCCGACAGCACCATCACTTTTTCGCCGTCGCTCCTTCCGAGCTTCACGTGGGTCTTGGCATACGAGTGAGGCGAGGTCTTGACAAAGGCAAAGTGCTCGCCCATCTGCTCGGCTATCGACCCGACAGGGACAGCGAGGACACTGCCCGAAGGCTCGGCCGAGAGATAGACTTCAACCCCCGTGCCGGGCACAATCCCGGATATCTTGTTGGGAAATGTAAAGTAGACAGGGATATATCCGGGGATATTGGCCGCGGACGCGCAGGACGCCGATGCCAGACGGCCGCCGATGGCGCTGATGCGCACCGGCGCGGCACCATGCATAGATATCACGGCATCCTTTATAAGCGGCAGGAAGTCGGCCTCGGAAGCCGGCAGCAGCGCCCTGAGCGTGAGATTGACGTCAGAGAGTATCTCTGCCACGGGTGTGCCTGCCTCTACATACTGGCCGTCAGATACCAGTATGCGGCCGACAGTCCCTGCCGCGGGCGACGACAGGTGGCCCGAAGCGGCCGAAGGCGAGTAGAGAGCCTTGGCCGCGTCGTAAGCGGCGAGGGCGTCGTTGTACTCCTTGCGCGTGACGAGGCCTTCGCCAAGGAGCTTCTCCACGCGGTCCAGCTCGCGCTTGGCGCCTTCGAGGTTGGCAAGCGCGGCACGGTCTGAGTCGCCTCCGCTGACATTGCGGGCCGAGATGGAGGCCACAGGCGAGCCAGCCTTGACTGAGGCTCCGTCTGTAATGCCTTTGGCAAGGGTGATGA
>JAIDJD010000373.1 GCA_029052375.1 Duncaniella sp.
GAACTCGTGGATAGGATTGCTCCCATCGTCGGTTTAGCAAACCGGTGGTTTCAGCCACTCACCCACCTCTCCTTGCAAACGCCTTTCGGCACGGGATGGGTTGTTTCCTGTTTTGCGATGCAAAGTTAGTAAGTTTTTTTCAATCTACCAAATCTTGGAGACAAAATGTTTGATTTTATTTTTCAAAAAGCTCCGACTATGCTGTCTGCTTGATTATTACGACAACATTAATTATCTTTGTAAACATTTTAACAAAGACCATGAAACTGACCTTAGTACTTTCTTCTGTGATTTGCGCCATCTCTGTGTCTGCTTCGGGCATCTATAATGTGCGCGACTTCGGGGCCAAGGGCGACGGCGTCACCCTCGACTCACCAGCAATCAATGCGGCCATCGAGGCGGCCGTCGCTGACGGCGGAGGCCAGGTGATGCTCCCGGCCGGGACATATCTCAGCGGCAGCATCAGGCTCAAGTCAAACATCGACCTCCATCTCTCGGCCGGATGCACCATTCTGGCCGCCCCCGATTCGCTCAGAGCCTACGACGAGAGCGAGTCGTTCGGAGGCTTCCCGGAGTATCAGGACGGAGGCCACACCTATTTTCACAATTCCCTTATCTGGGCCGAGGGTCAGACCAACGTCAGCATCACGGGCCACGGCATGATAGACGGCAAGGGGCTGACCCGACGCGACACTGAGCGCGCAGGCAATGTCCAGGGTGGCTCGATAGGCACGGGAGACAAGGCGATAGCCCTAAAGCAATGCCGCCGTGTGACGCTGAGAGACTTCACTGTATACCGCGGCGGCCACTTTGCCGTGATAATGACCGGTTGTGATCTCTCAACCCTTGAGAATCTCACCATCGACACCAACCGCGACGGCATAGACATCGACTGCTGCAAGTACATGACAGTCTCAAACTGCCGCATCAATACACCACACGACGACGCCCTTGTGCTCAAGAGCTCCTATGCCCTCAAGCGCCCCGTCCTGTGCGAGCATATCGCAGTCACAAACTGCAACATCACGGGCTACAAGTGCGGCACACTGCTCGACGGTACATATGTGCCGGAGGAGGTCAACTGGGTGTGCGGACGTTTCAAGCTCGGCACCGAGTCGAACGGAGGCTACCGCAATATCTCGCTGTCCAACTCGACATTCATGTACTCGAGCGGCCTCGCTTTCGAGGAGGTAGACCAGGGCATAATGGAGAACATCGTGGTATCGAACATCTCCATGAGCCATGTCCACCACTACCCTATCTATATCACAACCGGCTCGCGCAACCGCGGACCGGCCGAGGTGAAGCGCAAGTCCTCGGCCCGCGACATTCAGATCTCCAATGTGGTGGCCGACGACTGCGACTCGCTCTGCTCTATCATCGTCACCGGCCTGCCAGACAAGCCTATCCGCAATGTATGGCTCGACAACATACGCCTCCACTTCAATGGCGGAGGTGCCCGCGAACTTGTCAACAAGGAATACCGCGAGCA
This sequence comes from Duncaniella sp., assembly GCA_029052375.1. Taxonomy (GTDB): domain Bacteria; phylum Bacteroidota; class Bacteroidia; order Bacteroidales; family Muribaculaceae; genus Duncaniella. The sequence goes on from JAIDJD010000373.1 coordinate 1,493, forward strand.
GGCCGACAACTACCCCGAACCTAAATTTGCCGGATGGACACCTGCCTACGGCCTCTATGCCCGCCATGTCTCCGGACTCCATGCAAACAATCTCACCTTTGCTTACTCAAGGCCGGACTACCGTCCGGCTGTAGTGCTCGACGACGTTACAGACTCCTCTATCAGCAATGTAGACGCCCCCGTCGAGCCGGGAGTCGACAAGGTGGTGATGTTCCGATGCGGAGATGTAAGAATATCAGACAACTGACCAGAACCAACAATACATAATAATCCCCCCCAAAAAAAAGACATGAGACACATTTTCTCATCATTCATCATCCTCCTGGCCGCCGCCTTTGGCACAGGAGACGCATGGGCCGTCGACGAACACGGCCGCATAGTAGTGGCCGCTGACGGCACAGGAGACTACAAGACTGTGGGCGAGGCTGTCCGCAAGGTCAGAGGCGACTTTGACACTCCGGTAACCATCTTCGTGAAGAACGGAATATACAAGGAGAAACTCTTCATCAACGCCACCGTCAACAACCTCTTGCTCGAAGGCGAGAGCGCCGACGGAGTCGTCATCACCTACGGCGATTATGCCTCGCTCAACAACCTCGGTACATCCGGGTCCTACACGGCCAAGGTAGAGGGCAACAACATCACATTCAAGAACCTTACCTTCGAAAACTCGGCCGGACCCGTCGGCCCCGCAGTGGCCATGCACACGATAGGCGACCGCCTCAGATTTGTCAACTGCCGTTTCCTCGGCAATCAGGACACCCTCTACACCGGCGGGCGCAACGGACGTCTCTGCTTCGAGGGTTGCTATATTGAGGGCACCACCGACTTTATCTTCGGCTCGGCCACAGCACTCTTCTCCGACTGTCACATCCACGGCAAGGCAGACTCTTACATCACAGCCGCATCCACCGCCTCGGAAAACCCCGTGGGCTATGTGTTCCACCGCTGCAAAATCACCACAGCTCCCGAGGTGAGCAAGCTTTATCTCGGCCGTCCCTGGCGCCCTTACGCCTCTACCTTTTTCGTAGAGTGTGAACTTCCGGCCTCTATCCATCCCGCAGGCTGGCACAACTGGGGCAATCAAGCCAACGAGTCGACAGCACGCTATGGCGAGTACAACTGCACAGGCCGAGGTGCCGCCCGTGACACGCGCGCAGGCTGGGCCTAGACTGTCTCGGC
>JAIDJD010000374.1 GCA_029052375.1 Duncaniella sp.
GATAGAGGGTGATGAATACCAGCGTGGAATGGGCGGGAAAGAAGGTGCCCACAAGCAGCACATATATAGGTATGCGGGCCGAACAGCTGATGAAGGGGTTGATGAGTATGGTGATGATGCGGCTCGAGCGGCTCTCTATCGAGCGGGTGGCCATGATGGAGGGGACTGTGCATCCGAATCCCATCACCAGCGGTATGAACGACTTGCCGTGAAGGCCGAGGCGATGCATTATCTTGTCCATGATGAATGCGGCCCTGGCCATATAGCCCGAGTCTTCCATAAAGGAGATGCAGAGATAGAGGATGAGGATGTTGGGGAGGAAGACTATCACGCCACCTACGCCTCCTATGATGCCGTCGGCCACGAGGTCTTTGAGCCATCCGTCTGGGAGGTAGTCGCGGCAGAGACCGCCGAGCCAGCCTACAAGAGTCTCTATCCACTCCATCGGGTAGGAGCCGAGGGTGAAGGTGGCCCAGAACGTGAAGGCCATCACCGTGAGGAAAATCGGAAAACCGAACAGCTTGTTGGTGACGATGGTGTCTATGAGCCTTGTGGTGTTGTCGCGGTCTCTCTCGTTGGAGCGGTCTACGGTCTCGGCGAGGGCGCCTGTTATGAATCCGTATTTCTCGTCGGCTATGACGGCTGTGAGGTCGTCGCCGGGGTGGATTTTCTCAAACTCTTTGATTTTCTTGTCTCTCAGCTCGAGTATCCCGGCGCCGTCCGGCAGGCGTCTGATCTCTTCCATCACCTCGGCGTCGCCCTCGAGGAGCTTGATGGCCATGAAGCGCGGGGAGAAGTGGCGGCTCACGGCGGGGTGGGCCTTGAGGCAGTCTTTGATGTCTGTGAGCGCGGCCTCGACGTCGTGGCCCAGATGTACATGGACGTGGCGCACGGCGGGGTCTTGCTCTTCGTAGACGCGGACCACGGTGTCGAGCAGTTCGCCGACACCCCTCCCGGTCTTGGCCGTCGTGGGGACTATCGGGACGCCTATCATCTGTCCGAGGGTCTTGAAGTCGAGCTTGATGCCTTCGCTCTCGAGCTCGTCGTACATATTCAGGGCTATGACCATGGAGCGGTCCATGTCTATCAGCTCTGTGGTCAGGTAGAGGTTGCGTTCGATGTTGGATGCGTCCACGACATTGACTATCACGTCCGGGGTCTCGTTCTTGAGATAGCGCCTTACATACAGCTCTTCGGGCGAGTATGACGCCAGCGAGTATGTGCCGGGGAGGTCTACGAGGTTGATGCTGTATCCCTTGTGTGTGAGGTGTCCCATCTTGGCGTCCACAGTCACGCCGCTGTAGTTGCCTACGTGTTCGTGGGCGCCTGATGCGATGTTGAAGAGCGAGGTCTTGCCGCAGTTGGGGTTGCCGATGAGGGCTACGTTGATGGTGCGTTCGTGTCGGGCGTGAGATGTCTCTGGCTGTTCGGACGCTATCTGCTCGACCTCCACAAGGTCTGCCTCGGAACGGCGGAGCGACACCTCATAGCCCATGATTTCGTATTTCACGGGGTCGCGCAGCGGGGCGGCGAGGACAACCTTGATTTCCTGGCCGCGGACAAAGCCCATCTCTATCATACGCTTGCGGAAGGCTCCGTGGCCAAGTATCTTGATTATTCTTCCGGTTTGGCCGGTGTGAAGTTCGGATAATCTCATTCAGATAGTCGTTGTTTTTATATCGGCTACAAATTTCGGAATTATTCGCCAATAAACAAATACCTAAAAATGGTGATTTTTTGCGATTTTCTGCACTCAGACCAGGCTCCATTCAGGGCCGGCGTTCAGGGCCGGATGAAAATTTCTTTGAAAAAAGTTGATAAAAAAT
>JAIDJD010000375.1 GCA_029052375.1 Duncaniella sp.
AACGTGGTCTGCGACCTCTCGATAGCCTCTGAGAATGCCCGTTTCGGCCAGACCGGACCCAAGGTGGGCAGTTTCGACGCCGGATTCGGCTCAAGCTACCTCGCCCGCTGTGTCGGACAGAAGAAGGCGCGAGAGATATGGTTTCTCTGCCGCCAGTACACGGCCCGGGAAGCGCTCGAGATGGGTATGGTCAACGCCGTTGTACCCCTTGAGAGACTCGAGGACGAGACCGTGGAGTGGTGCGAGACGATACTCAAGCGCTCGCCCATGGCAATACGCATGATCAAACGCGCCCTCAACGCCGAGCTCGACGGCCAGGCCGGACTGATGGAATTTGCCGGAGACGCCACCCTCCTCTACTATCTTATGCCTGAGGCTCAGGAGGGCAAGAACGCCTTCCTCGAGAAGCGCGACCCCGACTTTGGCCAATATCCCGTATTTCCCTGATGCTCAAAGCAGAATGGACACGTTATCGCCTTGACTTCAAGTTTGAGGCGATAACGTCGCGCGACCGTCTGAGATCAAAGGACACCTATTACATAAGGCTGTCCCGCCCCGACGCGCCGCTGGCTCAAGGTCTCGGCGAGGCCGGGCTGTTCAGAGGTCTCTCGATAGACGACCGTCCCGGGTACGAGAAAAAACTTGCCGAGGTCTGCGCCGACCCCGAGAGATATATTGAGAATCCCGGCCTGCTGAGAGAATGGCCCTCTATAGCCATGGGCCTCGAGAGCGCGCGCCTCGACCTTGAGGGAGGCGGGAGGCGCATACTCTTCGACACCCCCTGGAGCCGAGGCGACAGCACTCTTAAAATCAACGGCCTGATATGGATGGGCGACTACGAGACCATGCTGGGACGCCTGCGCGAGAAGATGTCTCTGGGGTTTTCCTGCATAAAGGTGAAAATCGGCGGGATAGACTTTGGGCGGGAACTGAAACTGCTCAGCCTGCTCAGAGAGGCTACGCCGGGCGTGGAGCTGAGGCTCGACGCAAACGGAGCGTTCAGCCCGGCCGAAGCCCTCGGAAAACTTGAACAGCTCGCCCGCTACGACATCCACTCGATAGAGCAGCCCATACGGCAAGGACAATGGGCCGAGATGGCACGCATCTGCCGTGAATCGCCTATAGCGGTAGCGCTCGACGAAGAGCTGATAGCCCTGACCGACAGAGAAGAGAGACAACGGATGCTCGAAATTGTAAGACCCTCATACATAATACTGAAGCCGACACTGACAGGTGGATTCAAGGCATCGGAAGAGTGGATAGCTCTCGGTCGCGAAACCGGAGCCGAATGGTGGGCGACCTCGGCGCTCGAGTCCAACATCGGCCTCAACGCCATATCGCAATGGGCCGCATCGCTCCGCCCCACCCTGCCGCAAGGCCTCGGCACGGGACAACTGTATCATAACAACATACCCTCGCCCTTGAGACTCGAAAGGGAAAACCTCTCTTACAACCCGCACCAAGAATGGCAGATACCGGAACTGAACTGGCACTGACCCCCGAAGCCGAAGCCTTTGTCAGAGAGTGGCTTGCAGAGGGCGACACTATCGAGGCCCATACCTCCGGCTCGACAGGCAAGCCCAAGCCTCTCAGACTGTCGAAGCGCGACATGGAGGCATCGGCCCGCGCCACCCTGCGCTTCTTCGGGCTGGGACGCGGCAGCCTACTGCTACTGCCTCTTCCAGCCGGCTATATAGCCGGGAAGATGCAGATAGTCCGGGCGCTGACAGGCGGATGCAGACTGCTCGCCGAGCCCCCGTCGCGCACACCGTTCGCCACGGTCAAGCCCGAGGATGTGCCGCTGTCCTCTATGGCCGCGATAGTGCCGTCACAGGCCGAAGGGCTCATGAAGAGCGCCATATACCCGCGCCTTGGCGCAATTATCATAGGCGGAGCGCCGATAGCACCGCACCTCGAAAAGAGGATTGCTGACAGCGGAGCCAACGCCTATGCGACATACGGCATGACGGAGACCTGCAGCCACGTGGCTCTCCGCAAACTTGGGACAGCCGAATTCAAGGCTCTGCCCGGATTCAGATTCGAAACAGACCCGAGAGGGTGTCTTGTGATAAATTCCGAGTCACTCTCCTTCGGGACTCTTGTCACCAACGACAACGTGGAGCTCTCCTCGCCCACAACATTCCGCTGGCTGGGACGTCTCGACAACATCATCAACTCGGGCGGAGTGAAAATCAACCCCGAAGAGGTCGAGAACCTCATACTACCCCTGTTGCCCGAAGGTGCCTGCGGCTACCTGACATCGCGCCCGTCAGAACTGTGGGGCGAAGAGGCAGTATTTGTCACCGACAGCCGGGAAGTGACACTCGAGACCATCCTTCCGGCCCTCGGGCAGCTCCACAAGGCAAAGAGGCCCAAAGCCGTGATATGGGAGGAGACCATCCCGCTGACGACAAGCGGCAAAATAATAAGGAAGAAACTGAAATAACAAACCAAATAAAAAACCTATCTTTGCATCAGGAAACCTGCTCTCACCCAAAAGAGATGCAAATACACCATGGACAAACCGAAGCCCGACACCTTGAGCGCCGCTACACGCGACTACCTGAAGCTGGCATGGAAGATACTGCTCCCCATAGCCATCGGCATCGGCGTGGTATTGTGGATGTTCCACCGCGAGTTTGACGGAGACGTCTGGAGGTCTATCCGCTGGGACAGCCATGTGGTGTCGTGCATCCTGCTGGGATGGCTGTTCATGGCCGGGCGCGACTTCGGCCTGAGCTGGAGGTTTCGCGCGCTGACAGGCCACCAGCTGAGATGGGGCCAGGCCATAAAGGTGAATATGCTGTGCGAGTTCACGTCATGTGTCACACCCTCGGCTGTGGGCGGGAGCGCGTTCGGGATGCTCTACCTGCACCGCGAAGGGATAGAGCTCGGACGCGCCACGACGCTGATGATGACCACACTGTTTCTCGACGAGCTTCTCTTTGTGGTGTCGATACCTGCCATACTGCTCGCGCTCCCATACCGCGAGCTGTTCGGATTTGGCCACAACGCCTTCACAGCCGGGCTCCAGACAGTCTTCTGGGCCGTGTATGCCGTGCTGGTGATGTGGACCATGACCCTCTTTGTCTGCATCGTAGTCAAGCCTCACGCCGTTGGACGGCTACTGGCCAAGCTCTTCAGCCTCAGATGGCTGAGGAAGTGGAAAGAACGCGCCGAAAAGCTCGGGGCCGACATGGAGCAAACCGGCAAAGACCTGCGCAGGCGCCCCCTGAGGTGGTGGCTCGAGGCTTTCGGCGCCACTGCCCTCTCGTGGTCTTCGCGATACCTCGTGGTCAACGCGCTTTTCCTGGCCTTCGTGCCGGGAGCCAGCCAGCTCCTGGTGTTCGCCAGGCAGTTCGTGGTATGGGTGGTGCTGATGGCCTCTCCCACCCCCGGCGGCTCAGGCGTCAGCGAATGGCTCTTCACCACATATTACGGAGACCTCATACAGAACGCCGGCATGGCCATCGTCATCGCCCTGTTCTGGAGAATGATAAGCTATTACGTCTACCTTGCCGTCGGCGCCTGCATAGTGCCGGGATGGATAAGGTAAGGGCTAATAAAGAAACATAAGCAAACAAGCAAGACCTGAACAATATGCGTACATTACTTCTCAGTCTCATGATGCTGATGATGGCCCCGGCCGTTCTTGCCGGGGACGCCAGAGTGTATATGCTCCGGCTCGACAATGAAATCGGCTCTACCACATGGCACAACACCCGCCAGGCACTGGAAGAAGCGGGAAAGGAAAAACCGGACCTGCTCCTGGTACACATCAACACCTACGGAGGCTCGGTGGTCCACGCCGACTCTATCCGCACAGCCCTGATGCGCGCCCCGTGGCCGGTGGCGGCTTTCGTAGACAACAACGCGGCCTCGGCCGGAGCGCTGATTGCCCTCGCCTGCGACACTGTAGTGATGCGCGCTGGGGCCACGATGGGCGCCGCGACCGTCGTCAACGGCACGGACGGCGCCGCCATGCCGGACAAGTACCAGTCGTATATGCGCGGCATAATGCGCTCGACAGCCGAACAGCACGGACGGCGCCCCGACGGCGAATGGCGCCGCAATCCGGCGATAGCCGAGGCGATGGTAGACCCTAAGGTAAGCGTCAAAGGGCTCATAGACTCTACCCGGGTGCTGACCCTCACCACAGACGAGGCTATCCGCTGGGGATATGCCGACGACAAAGCCGAAAGCATATCCCAGATGCTCGGACAGCTCGGCATAAAAGACTACACCATCACGGAATACAACCCAACGTGGAGCGACAGGCTGATAGGATTCCTCACCAACCCCGCGGTCCAGGCCGTCCTGATAATGGTGATAGTCGGAGGCATCTACATGGAGCTTCACACACAGGGCATGGGCTTCCCCTCGGCCGCCGCAATCACAGCCGCCGTCCTGTACTTCCTCCCAATCTATATGACGGGGATAGCGAGCACATGGATCATCCTGGTCTTTGCCACCGGACTGATATTGCTGTGCCTGGAGATATTCGTAGTGCCGGGGTTCGGGGTCACAGGCATATCCGGCATTGTATGTGTGAGCGGCGCCATCATCCTCGGCCTGATAGAGAATGCCTCATATACCGTCACCAGCGCCGACACCTCCACAGTCTGGTCGTCTATCGGAATATTTATGGCCGGCGTCCTTCTCGCCATCATACTCATATGGTATCTCACCTCTAAGCACGGACCGGCATGGGTGAGGAAACACACCGACCTGACCACAGAGCTGCGCAGCGCGGACGGATTCATTGGCGTCGATATGCAGCCGGCTTCTCTGCTCGGCCATCATGGGACAGCCGTCACCGACATGAGGCCGGCCGGAAAGGTGGAAGTGGACGGAAAGCGTCACGACGCTGTGTCGACCGGATGCTTCATATACGCCGGGACAAGGGTAAGAATAGTACGGTACGAGAACGCCCAGATATATGTAGAACCTGAAAATTGACAGGCCTGAACCCAATGACATCCAGGAGCTTGCAGACCCGCCTGCAAGCTCCTGATCTTTTTTGCGACTTTTTTCGCAGATTTTTTGGTTAAAAAATTTGGCAGATTGCAGGAGAGACACTAACTTTGCATCGTGGGAAGAAGCCCCACAAAGCAAATTCCCGCAAGGATATAGATATTGAAACCTTAACGCACCCGTCATGCCGTCCCGCGCAGGTATTGCCCGAAACAATGCTCTACGCTGTCCGCAATAACCGGGTCTGCCATACAGCGACAAACAAAATCTATCAAAGCACCCCAAAAACCACAAATTAACATTTCATATCTCTGAATGAGGATTGCCCCCGGCTGTTATGTGCCGGTGACTTCCTCAAAAACACCCACCCCACTCTTTTCAAAGTTTCAATCAAGATGAGACCGACTTTCAACAACAAAGCATCAGCGACTACAGCTCAAGGTCCGGGAGGATCCGGCCTGCTATGCACATGATTTGAAAGCAACGGCAAAACATCAGACAGAAGCACTTTAAGATTCGCCCGAATTACAGGCACGGGAGAGCTATGCCCTCTTGTATCCTGTCGGAGCGGAGGCTGTCTTGCGCCCTGTGCGCATTGAAACCGAGAAGAGTTCATTGACATATTGACCGCGTCAGTCCGCAACCGAGCCGAGGCAAGGCAGGTGTGCGGACCACTGAACCGTCCCCACGTCCCTTAGCGACGTCCTTACAATCAATATGCTTGACAACAAACAACAAACAGAACTTAAATCAAAGAGATATGAAAGAAACCGACGACTTCAAACCGACCCCCATGTGTCTTTGCGCCGTCCCGGTGATGGACCGCGGCGAGGACACAGCCTCTCGCAGAGGATACAACGACTATGAATTCAACCCCGGCTACACCGCGATAAAAGCCGAATTCCAGGTCTACAACCCATCGCAGGACCGTTGTCGTGTCCGGTACACCATAATCCTCGCCGACGCTGAGAGGCGCCCTCTGGCCCGGAAAGACATCACGGCACGCATAGAGCAAGGCCAAAGAGACGCTACCCTAAGCGCCGTGTTGCCCTTCGGCAACACCGGACCAAAGCCCGACGCTGCATATACCGTCATTCTGACCGAATCGGGCTATGCCGAAGAGAGCCTCTTAGAGAAACGCATGACACTGATAGACCTGCACGGCATGAGACCCGAAGAGGCCTGCCGTATCGAGAAAGCCTTTGTCACTGCGGGCCACGACTGCGCCCCGAGACGCACCTATGCCGAGGCCGACGGCCCTTACGAGTTTCTCCACGCCATCTTCACCCCACGGCACAGAGGCCCGGCGCCGCATCCGCAGATATGGGCCGAAATCCGGGCAGACGGCGTCTCCAGGCTCCAGCGCATGAACGTGACACCGCACGAGGACGCCGTGGACATCTGTCCCGACCCCTCGAAGATATGCGCCTCTGTCCTGCTCCCCGACCCATACAGCCTCGACACCGAGAGCGGCGGCTATACCGTAACATTCAAGTGTCTCGGCCACACAATAGGCTCGCTGGCCTGCGAAATCCACCCGCACGCAGACAGCCAGGGCAAGTGGCTGAGGACTGCCGAGAGAAACACCCACCTCGTAAAGAAAACATTTTAATACAGACCTATGACACGCATAAGAAGAACCATAGACATCACCAGGATTGAAGCCACTCCCATAACCCGCACATCGCGCACCAAAATCCCCGAAAACCAGACCACAAGCCTGCACTGCTGGCCGCTGAGGGACGACTACAGCCACATAGCCGTCAGAATCAATGGCCGACGCACAGGCTCGGGCGCCCGCATTGCGCGCCAGTCGTTCCGCCTGGTGATGAAGAGCTCCAGCCTCGACAGGATAGAGGCGTCCCGGACATTCTGCATAGAGATGCCGCAGGGCGAGGTCGAGACCACCGCCCTTGTAGAACTCCCCACCGCGATGACGACCTTCTTCGAAGACGACACATACCTGCTTGAGATACATAACCTTGGCGCAGACAACCCCGAGCCCGTCATAGCCAGTTACATGAGGTTTTACGAC
>JAIDJD010000376.1 GCA_029052375.1 Duncaniella sp.
GTGTAGAGTTTCTCGCCGAGACCTACGCACACTCCCTGGCCTCGCTCGCAGACCCCGACGAGTTTGCCAACCAGGTGAAGGTACACGACCAGAAGATCGAAGCCCTCTTCGGCCAGAAGCCCAAGGTGTTCCGCAACACTGAGCTCATCTACTGCGACGAGATGGCTCCCCAGATACTCGAGATGGGCTACAAGGGCGTCATCACCGAGGGCGCCAAGCACATCCTCGGATGGAAGTCGCCCAACTATGTCTATGGCGCCGCATCGGCTCCCGACCTGAAGATTCTGCTCAAGAACGACCGCTTCTCGGACGACATCACCGACCGCTTCTCCAACACTGCCTGGGACGAGTATCCCCTCACCGCCGACAAGTATATCAACTGGATAGCATCCACTCCCGCCGAGGAGCAGATCATCAACCTCTTCATGAACCTCGAGGTGCTGGGCGACTTCCAGCCCCGCGAGACAGGCATCTTCCAGTTCATGGAGGCCCTGCCCCGCTTCGCCGCCGAGAAGGGTATGCAGTTCTGGACTCCCTCCGAGGCCGTCAGCAAGCTCAAGGCCGTCGACGTGCTCTCTGTGGTACACCCCATCTCGTGGGCCGACGAGGCACGCGACACATCGGCATGGCTCGGCAACAAGCTCCAGAACGAGGCTTTCCAGAAGCTCTACAGCGTCAGCGAGCGTGTGCGCCTCTGCGAAGACCGCCGTCTCAAGCAGGACTGGTATTATCTCCAGAGCGCCGACCACTTCTTCTATATGTCGACCAAGAATATGCACGACGGGTCGGTACACTCGCAGTTCTCGCCCTACGACACCCCCTTCGACGCCTTCACAAACTATATGAACGTCCTCGCCGACTTCATCGTGCGCGTCGAGGAGCAGTATCCCATGAGCATCGACAACGAGGAGCTCAACTCGCTCCTGACCACCATCCGCAACCAGGAACGCGAGATAGAGGTGCTCAACAAGGAGGCAGAGTCGATGCGCAAGAACATCGAGCACTTCAACGAGGAGCATCTCCTCCGCGAGGAGCAGGCC
>JAIDJD010000377.1 GCA_029052375.1 Duncaniella sp.
ACATGAAGAAGAATGTCCCGAGGAGGGTGAGGAGTCCGCCGAAAAAACCTATCTTGCGCAACAGCACACCCTGCCCGAAAAGATAGGCGAGCAGAGCCGCGGCAGTGAGGACAAAACAGCCGAACGCCAACCATGCCCACGTATTGGAGCGGGCCGAGAGAGCCAGGGTGTCGAGAAGATTGCCGAGAAATGTGCCGCGTTCGCCGGGGCGGTCTACGATGCGCGAGTTGACAAAGTCGAGGTTATAGCGTATATCCTCGTCGGTGGGGTCGAGGCGCAGGGCGCGCTCGTAGGAGAGTATGGCATTGCCCGGCTTGCCGGCGCGGTAATAAGAGTTGCCGAGGTTGTAGTAGAGCTTGGCCGAGGGGCCCTGCTCGCTGATGGCCTGTGTGTACAGGGCGGCCGCCGTGGCAAAGTCGTCGTCTGTATAGGCCGAGTCGGCCTGCTCGATGAGGTCCGAAGCCGCGAATGCCCGCATGGAGACGCCCATGAGCGCGATAAGGATGAGGAATACAGAGCGGTTCATCATTTCTTGTAGCTTTCGAGGTTGTTGACTGCGGCTGCGCCGGCCTCATAGACGCTGTCCATGCGGGCCGATGAGCCGGGGGTGTAGCGGGCCATCTCGCAGTCGTCTATGACGGCGATGACGGGGTCGATGACCTCGGCGGGATAGCCGTTGCGCGAGAGGGCGTCAGAGATGTTCTGGCGTGTGAGCTGGGATGTGGGTATCACGAGCTTGTCCGAGAGATATCCCCAGAGAGCGTGAAGCATCTCCTCGTAGAACTTGTCTGAATCCTTCTCCCTGAGGTATGCCGAGGCCGCCTTGAAGCGCTTGCGGGCCACCTTGCTGGCGCGGGCATGGCGCGTGCCGGCTATGTCGGCGTTGCGGCGGGCGGCATGGCGGTTAAGCACTATGCAGCCGGCGGCGGCAAGGGCTGTGACAAGGTAGAGCAGCCAGTAGAAGGGGCGCTCGACAGCAAGCGAGTGGGAGAACGTCGGATTCTTGTCGCCGAGATATATGTGGCGGATGTCAGAGTTCTTGTTCTCGATGGCCTTCTGGTCCTCGGTGGCGGCTGGGGCCGAGAGGCCCTTGGCCACCTTGATGGGATAGGTGGGTGTCGAGAGCGTCACATACTGGCCTGAAGAGGGATTGAAGTAGACAAACTTGTCGCTGCCGATGGTGAAACTGCCGACACTCTGAGGCACGAAGGTGTACTCTACCGTCATCGTGCCCGAGACATCGCTGCCGGACACACGGGTGTCTATGTCGCTCTTGGGCGAGTAGAGCTCGAACTCGGAGGGGAAGTCTATCTCAGGCTCCTTGAGATACTTGATGTTGCCTGTGCCAGAGATGGTATAGATGAGGGTGGCGGGGTCGTTGGTGCGGAAGCTGCTGCCTACGAGGCGCGAGTCTATCTGGAATGTGCCGACGGCGCCGCTGAAACCCTCGGGAGCGGGGGTCGGGAGAGGCTTGATGTCGACAGAGGCCGAATTGGAGCTGACCTTGATCTTCTGCTCGCGAGGCTGCCGCATCTGGAACATACCCATGTTGACGTTCTCGTACTGCACAACAGAGATGTCGTAGCCGCCCGAGTTGATGGCAAGCTTGCCCGACTTCTGGGGATAGATGATACACTGCTTGAGGATGGCGGTCATGTATTCCTGCCCGCGATAGGTCTCGCGCTCGTTCAGCGCGGGCTGGACGTCGAGCTCCTGAATCAGAAATCCGTCGAAGGCCGGCTGGCGCGTGGGCATGAACGAGGATATGCTGTATTTGGTATAGAGCTTTATGGTGCAGGCTATGGCCTCCTGCTCGTAGGCGGTGGTCTTGTTGAGGATGATGCGGACAAAGACATCGTCGGGGTTCACACGGCGCCCCGCGGCCTGGGTGTCGGCATCGTCTACATCCACAGGACGGCTCGAAGCGGGCTGGGAACGGTCTGGAGCGGCCGCTACGCGGAAGGTGGCCGGCTTGGTTGAGAGACGCTTGCCCTCGGCCACGATGCTCGCTGATGGGATGGTGAACTCACCCTCCTTCTCGGCGCGGTAGTAATATGTAAACTCTATCGACGACGATGATATCTGCCGTCCGCCGATTATCTGGTAGCTCTGGGACGAAGACTGGGCGGGTCCGTAGAGTAGCTTGCACCCCTCAATCTGAGGCACCTGGAGGTCAGAGCCCGAGGCATTGGTGAGGCGGTAGGTGACAGCAAAGCGGTCTCCTGCAAAAACCCTGCCCGGCCCCTTGACGGTGAAGTTGACATCGGCCGCCGCGAGGGTCATGACCGCAGTCAGTAAGATGAGCAAAAATGACGCTGTTCGTTTCATCGTTCAGTGATGATGGGATAAGACTTTAGACTTTACCAGGGCCTCGATACCGGACGTCTTTCGGGAGCGCCCGACTTC
>JAIDJD010000378.1 GCA_029052375.1 Duncaniella sp.
AACGATGACGCCGGCCATCTCTACGAGACGGCGTGCCATGACGCCGCCGTAAGCCTGGTCTTCGACAGAGCCGACCTTCTCTACTGCGGCGGCGTAGGTCTCGGTGAGTTTGGCGAGGCGGTCCTTGATGGCCTGGAGCTCGGGCTTAACCTCTGCCTCGTGGTATTCTTTGATGAGGTTGAGGTAGGTGCCTGTGGTGACGTGGCGGATGGCGGCTACCACCTGGAGCTGGGTTGTGCCCTCGTAGATGGATGTGATGCGTGCATCGCGGTAGAGGCGCTCGCAGGCGTAGTCTTTCATGAAGCCTGAGCCGCCGTGTATCTGGATGCAGTCGTAGGCGTTCTGGTTGCAATACTCCGAGCCCATGCCCTTGGCCATAGGCGTGAGGGCGTCGGCGAGGCGAGAGTAACGCTTGGCCTCGGCGCGCTCTTCCTTGGTGAGGGTGCGTTCCTTAGCGATGTCGTCGTAGATTTTGTATATGTCTACATAGCGGGCGCAGGCGTAGAGCAGAGAGCGCGATGCGTCGAGCTTGGCCTTCATGACGGAGAGCATCTCGTAGACGGCGGGGAACTCGATGATAGCCTTGCCAAACTGCTTGCGGTCGCGGGCATAGGCGAGGGCCTCGCGGTAGGCGAGCTCGCTGACGCCGACGCTCTGGGCGGCGATGCCGAGACGGGCGCCGTTCATGAGGGCCATCACATACTTGATGAGGCCCATGCGGCGCGAACCGCAGAGCACGGCCTTTGCGTTCTTGTAGGTAAGCTCGCAGGTGGGCGATCCCTTGATGCCCATCTTGTTCTCGATGCGGCGGACGTCGACTCCGCCGTCGCGCTTGTCGTAGATGAACATCGAGAGACCGCGGCCGTCCTTGGTGCCGGCCTCGGAGCGGGCAAGCACGAGGTGGATGTCTGAGTCGGCGTTGGTGATGAAGCGGTTCACTCAGTTGAGGAGGCATGTGCCGTCGGGCTGCTCGGTGGCCTTGAGCATCACGCTCTGGAGGTCCGAGCCGGCGTCGGGCTCGGTGAGGTCCATGGACATGGTCTCGCCCTGGCATACGCGGGTGATGAACTTCTCTTTCTGCTCCTCGTCTGCAAACTCGTAGATGGTCTCGGCGCAGTCCTGGAGGCCCCAGAGGTTCTCAAAGCCTGTATCGGCGCGGCTGACGATGTCGGCGGCCATGATATAGGGAGTGATGGGGAAATTGAGACCGCCATAACGGCGGGGCATGGCCATGCCCATGAGGCCGGCCTTGCGGCAAGCCTCGAGATTCTCAGCGGTGGCGTCGGCATAGATGACGCGGCCGTTCTCGACGCGGGGACCCTGATGGTCTACAGACTCGGCGTTGGGCGCGATGATGTCGCCGCAGATTTCGCCTACGATCTCAAGGACGCGGTCGTAGCTGTCCTGGGCGTCGGCATAGTCGAGAGGA
>JAIDJD010000379.1 GCA_029052375.1 Duncaniella sp.
CTCTATCCTCGTTAAGGTCAACCAGATCGGCTCTCTCACCGAGACCCTCCGCGCCGTTGAGCTCGCACAGCGCAACAAGTACACCGCCGTCATCTCTCACCGCTCAGGCGAGACCGAGGACGCCACCATCGCCGACATCGCCGTCGCCACCAACGCCGGCCAGATCAAGACCGGCTCTGCAAGCCGCTCCGACCGTATGGCCAAGTACAACCAGCTCCTCCGCATCGAGGAAGAGCTCGGCGCCGCCGCTGTATACGGCTACGGCAAGAAGACCAAGCGTCCCGAGTAAAAAACACCCTGCTCCCCGGGCCTGAAAGCCGCCGCGAGACACACCTCACGGCAGGCCGAAAGCCCTGAGCGGCACATATCCCGCGTCCCGGGCCCCAGACAGGGCCCGGGACGTTGCGTTTCTAACACAATGAAACATTATCAACACAAGAAAAAATGATTAAATCGGCAATATCTTTTGATATTACCGATTTTCTTGCGTATCTTTGCGAAGATATTGGCCAAGCGGCCAGCAACCTACACCGAAAATTATAAAACTTTACATCAATCACGACAATAGAATGGAAAAAAGCCCGTTGCAGCAAGCCCGTGTGGCATACAAGCCCCAGCTCCCCAACGTCCTCACCGGCACCGCCGTCAAGGTAGTGGAAGGAGAGGCCACCCAGAGCGCAGGAGACCAGGAAGACATCAAGAAACTCTTCCCCAACACCTACGGTCTCCCCGAAATAGTATTTGAAAAATCCTCTGACGCAGCACCCTCCAAGCCCGTCAACGTCGGCGTCATCCTCTCCGGCGGCCAGGCTCCCGGCGGCCACAACGTCATATCGGGCCTCTTCGACGGCATCAAGGCCATCAACAAGGACTCTCGCCTCTACGGCTTCCTCATGGGTCCCGGCGGTCTCGTAGACCACAACTACAAGGAGCTCACCTCCGACATCATAGACGAATACCGCAACACCGGCGGCTTCGACATCATCGGCTCTGGCCGCACCAAGCTCGAGACCAAGGAACAGTTTGACAAAGGCCTCGAGATACTCCGCGAGCTCGGCATCAACGCCCTCGTCATCATTGGCGGCGACGACTCCAACACCAACGCCGCAATCCTGGCCGAATACTACAAGGCCATCGGCGCAGGCGTACAGGTGATAGGCGTGCCCAAGACCATCGACGGAGACCTCAAGAACTCCGTAATCGAGACCTCGTTCGGCTTCGACACCGCCACCAAGGTCTACTCTGAGGTCATCGGCAACATCCAGCGCGACTGCAACTCGGCCAAGAAATACTGGCACTTCATCAAGCTCATGGGCCGTTCCGCATCCCACATCGCCCTCGAGTGTGCCCTCAAGTGCCAGCCCAACGTCTGCATCATCTCTGAAGAGGTCGAGGCCAAGGACATGACCCTCGACCAGGTGGTGGACGAAATCGCCGACGCCGTCATCAAGCGCGCCGAGAAGGGCAAGAACTACGGCGTGGTCCTCGTCCCCGAAGGCCTCATCGAGTTCATCCCCGCCGTCAAGAGGCTCATCGCCGAGCTCAACGACCTCCTCGCGGCCAAGGCAGACGAGTTTGCCGCCGTGGCCCCCAAGGAACAGCTCGCATGGATCTCGGCCCACCTCTCCGCCGCCAACGCCGCCACATATGCCTCGCTCCCCACAGGCGTGGCCCGCCAGCTCTCGCTCGACCGCGACCCCCACGGCAACGTGCAGGTATCGCTCATCGAGACCGAGAAGCTCCTCTCCGAGATGGTAGGCAAGCGCCTCGCCCAGCTCAAGGAAGAGGGCAAGTACAACGGCAAGTACTCCACCATGCACCACTTCTTCGGCTACGAAGGCCGCTGCGCCGACCCCTCAAACTTCGACGCCAACTACTGCTACGGCCTCGGCTACACCGCCGCGATGCTCATCGCCAACGGCATGACAGGATATATGTCCAGCCTCCGCAACCTCACCTTCGCCCCCGTCAACTGGGTGGCCGGCGGCATACCCATCACCATGATGATGAACATGGAGCGCCGCCACGGCGAGATGAAGCCCGTGATCCGCAAGGCTCTCGTAGAGCTCGACGGAGCGCCCTTCCTCAAGTTTGTCAAGATGCGCGAGACATGGAAGGCAGACGACTGCTACACCTATCCCGGCCCCATCCAGTATTTCGGCCCCGCCGAGGTGTGCGACATCCCCTCGCTCACCCTCGTCTACGAGCAGAAGCGCCGCAAATACTGATAGCAGACAGAACAGCAGGCTGAAAACCGGCCTCTGAGACACACAAGCCCCCGGCCGCGCCACCAAGGCGCACGGCCGGGGGCTTTCTCTGTCCGCCGCTCCCGGGATGCAGCCCCGGTGGGTACGGGAGGGAGACAACTTGGCCAAAAATCTTTTTTTTCCTCAGACACATAGGGCTAAATCTCAAAGAATTGTTTATATTTGCACTTGTTAACCATTGCTTTTCCTTCTCTCTCACCACCATCACACCGCACACTATGGAAAAAGACTACGACAAGATAATAAGGCAGAAGGCCCAGGAGGTGTTCGACGCCATGGCCCCGCGCGTCACCCCTGAAGAGATGGCCAAGCTCCACCAGGCCTTCGAGCTGGCCCTCGAGGCCCACAGAGAGCAGAAGCGCAAGACAGGCGAGCCGTATATACTCCATCCCATAGCTGTGGCCCGGATAGCCGCGAGAGAGCTGCGCCTTGAGGCCCACCCTGTGATGGCGGCCTTCCTGCACGACGTCGTGGAGGACAACAAGAACTATACCATAGGCGACATACGCGACCGCTTCGGCGAGGATGTCGCCTTCCTGGTGCGCATCCTCACCAAGCAGAAGAAAGAGAAGTATGACGTCTCACAGCAGGTGGACAACTACCGCCAGATGCTCAACTCGGTGGAGTATGACATACGCGCCCTCCTCGTGAAGCTCGCAGACCGCCTCCACAACATGAGGACCCTCTCGTCTATGCGCCCCGACAAGCAGATGAAGATAGCCGGAGAGACAGACTATTTCTACGCCCCGCTGGCCAACCGCCTCGGGCTGTACCACGTCAAGATAGAGCTTGAGAACCTCAGCCTGCGCTTCCGCTGTCCGCACGAATACGACGAGCTCGCCTCAAAGATAGCGCGCGACGAGGAGCACCAGCGTGTGCGCCTCAGCAAGTTCTGCTGCCAGATACGCGACGTCCTCACCGACGCCGGCATACAGGCCGAGGTCTATGTCGAGTATCGCCAGCCATGCAGCGTATGGCGCAAGATGCGCAAGTACGGCGACGACTTCAACCACCTCAAACACCGCCACTTCACCAACGTCGTATTCCCCTCTGTCGAGGGTGTGAGCGACAAGGACATGGCCCTGCGCATCTACTCTGTGCTGACAGACCGGTTCCGCGAGAAGCCAGGCGGCATCATCAACTACATAGACTCTCCCAAGGAGAACGGCTACCAGAGCTTCCACGTCAAGCTCCTGGCCGACTTCGGACGCTGGCAGGAGGTACACATCTCGAGCCGCGCCATGCTGGTGCAGAGCCAGTTCGGGTGCATGGCAGACCGCAGCGAGGACAACATAGCACGCTGGATAGAGAAGTTCAAGAATGTCCTGCGCGACCTCTCGAGGCGCGGACGCGAGGGAGTCGACTTCATGGACAATGTCGTGGCCTCGTTCTACAACGACGACATCATGACCTTCACCCCCAAGGGCAAGGCCATAGTGCTGCCCCAGCGCTCTACGGTGCTCGACTTCGCCTACGAGGTGTTCCCGGGGCTCGGCGTCAACGCCAAGTATGCCCGCGTCAACGGCTACCTCACCTCCATCAAGGCCCCCCTCCACCGCGGAGACGTCGTGGAGATATTCACCGACCCGGACGTGCATCCACAGCCAGACTGGCTCGACAGCGTGGTCACCTACAAGGCCAAGAAGGCCATCACAGGCTATCTCGAGCGCCAGCCCAAGCCCAAATACCACAGGTGTCCGATATGCCATCCGATACCGGGCGACGAGATTATCGGATTCCGCGAGGCCGACGCCACGGTCACAGTCCACAAGCGCGACTGCCAGGAGGGGATACGCCTGGCCTCGAGCCAGGGAGACCGCATAGTCTCTGTAGACGACTTCACGGACGGCGACAACCTCTACCCGGCCTCCATAGTGGTGACGGCCATAGACCGCTACCACCTGTTCATCGACCTTGTGGACTGCATCACCAACACCCTCCACCTGACCATCGACAGCTTCAACACAGACACCGTAGACTCCATCGTCACCTGTGTCATAGCCTTCAACGTCCACTCCTATGCCGAGCTTAAGTCCATCATGACCCACATATCGGAAATACCCGGAGTAGACGAGGTAAAAAGAAAGGCGGGAGCCTGAGCTCCCGCCCTCGCACAGAGTCTGTGCCTTCCTTTTGTCTCAACGGTTGTCTTGCAGCAACCTGTTATCTTGTCACCACCTTGTAGTTCAAGGCTCCGCCGGAGACCACGGAGTATCGCCTGAGCGCATACCCCTTCTCTGCCGCCGGGCCCGACTTAGGGTGGCCATAGGCCGTGTATATCTCGTAGCGGCTCCCGCACCCCGGACACTCGGCGTAAAGCTCGCCCCCCGGCACCCGCAGGCGCACGTCCCTGCGCGCCTCGACGGGACAGGCCAGGTCGTAGGCCAGAGTGTTGCCGAGGACGTCGTTGACCAAGAGCAGCCCGCCGTATCCCGTGCGGTCAAGGTCTGTGAAGGGGAACGAGGCCGGAATCCACACCCTGCCGGGACGGTCCATGACGTAGATGGCACAGTCTGCGGCGTCGCCCTTGATGCCATGCACGTTCCAGTCTCCGACGGTGTGGAAACAGAGGTAGACCTCGCTGTAGGGTATGCGGTCGTCGTCCACAGTGTCGCACGACTGCAGAGACGCCATGGCCGCCGATGCCGCAAGGCACAGCAGGCCCCTGAGGATTGTGTGGAGAGAGAGAGTCATGACGGGTGGCGGAGCGGAGGGTGTCAGGCCTGCTCGAAGAGTCTCGTGAACACACTGCCGAACTGGTCGGCGGCCTCCTGGAGCTTGGGCCCTACAAAGGGACGGAGCATGGCAGGGAGGTCGACGTCCACGACGGGGAGCACCTCTGTAGACCCTTCGCCCTTCTCGGCGAGCTCTATGGCGAGCCTGATGGGTATGGGCGAGCCTTCGGCCACGAATCCTACATGAGAGGGAGCCTTGGTCTCGGCCACCTTGAACTTCATGTCGCCCACGCCGGGGGCCTGGAACGAGATGCCGTCTGCCTCAAACCTCACGCCCTGGAGCTGGGCGCGCTGGTCTTCGGGCAGGCTGTCGAAGAGCGCCTGATACTGGCCGAGGTCTGAGACCTTGGCGTAGAGGTCGGCTATGGGACGGGCTACTGTTACGGATTTGCCTTTGTATTGTGACATCTTTGTATCTTCTGGGCTTTGTCTCAGTCGTTTGTGGGGGCCTTGGGAGTCCAGACGGCGGGGTCTTTGCGCCATTCGCGGAGAGCCTCGACGTCTGCCTCGCGGATAAATCCGGTCTCGAGGGCCGCATTGATGAGAGCCGAGTAGTTAGAGAGGGTGATGAGCGGTACGCCGGCGTTCTTGAAGGCCTCTACTGCCACGGGGAACTCGTAAGAGAAGATGGCCACCATGCCGATGACCTCGCATCCTGCCTTGCGGATGGCCTCGACGGCCTTGAGCGAGCTGCCGCCGGTCGAGATGAGGTCCTCGATCACAACCACTTTCTTGCCGGGACGGAGGTCGCCCTCGATGAGATTCTCAAGGCCGTGGTCTTTGGGGGTCGAACGTACATAAACATAGGGGAGACCGAGCGTATCGCTGACGAGCGCACCCTGGGCGATGGCGCCTGTGGCCACGCCTGCGATGGCCTCTGCGTCGCCGAAGTTCTCGAGTATCATGCGCGAGAGCTCTACCTTGATGAAATTGCGGACATCCGGATAAGAGAGGGTCTTGCGATTGTCCGTGTAGATAGGCGAATTCCAGCCGGAAGCCCAGGTGAAAGGATTCTCGGGCTGCAACTTGATAGCGCTGATCTTCAGGAGTTTCTCAGCCAGGATAAGGTCAAGATTTTTCATTGTCGTAGGTAACTGGTATGATTAAGGTGCAAAATTACTCAATCTCTTGGCCGTATGCAAGAATTTTTGGTTTACAATTCTTAAAAAATGCCGCCGGGGGGCGGACCGCGCCGGCACGGCTTGCCGGGCACGCCGCCACAATCTGTGCGCGGCGCTGCCGAGATGTTGAGGATTTTTCGTACCTTTGTAGCTGATTAACCACAGATACCACACTCCCCCGCTATACCGACAGCTTATGGCAGACAACACCTTGCTCTCGCGCCTCGACGGCATCGAAGCCCGCTTTGACGAAGTGGCCACGCTAATCACAGACCCCGCCGTGATAGCCGACATGAAGAGATATGTGCGGCTCACCAAGGAGTACAAGGAGCTCGAGCGCCTCGTGGATGTCACACGGCGCTACCGCAACCTGATCGGCAACGCCGAGGAGGCTCGCGCCGTCATGGCCTCGGAGACCGACCCCGAGCTGAGACAGATGGCCCGCGAGGAGCTCGACAGCGCCACGGCCGCCATCCCGGCACTCGAGGAGGAGATAAAGCTGCTCCTGATACCCGCCGACCCCGAGGACGCCAAGAATGTCGTCCTCGAGATACGCGGAGGCACCGGCGGCGACGAGGCGGCCCTCTTTGCGGGAGACCTCTTCAAGATGTATGCCCGCTACTGCGAGTCGCGCGGATGGACACTCTCTGTGACCAGCGCCAGCGAGGGCGCCGCCGGAGGCTTCAAGGAGATTGTGGCCTCTGTCACAGGCGACAATGTCTACGGCACGCTCAAGTACGAGAGCGGCGTCCACCGTGTGCAGCGCGTCCCGGCCACAGAGACCCAGGGGCGTGTCCACACCTCGGCCGCCACGGTGGCGGTGCTCCCCGAGGCCGAGGCCTTCGAGGTGGAGATAAACGAGGGCGAGATAAAGTGGGACACATTCCGCTCCGGAGGCGCCGGCGGCCAGAACGTCAACAAGGTGGAGTCGGGCGTGCGCCTGCGCTATATGTGGAAGAATCCCCTGACGGGCGTCTCCGAAGAGATACTCATAGAGTGTACCGAGACCCGAGACCAGCCCAAGAACAAGGAGAGGGCCCTGAGCCGCCTGCGCACCTTCATCTACGACAAGGAACACCAGAAGTACGTGGACGACATAGCCTCGCGCCGCAAGACACTCGTCTCGACAGGAGACCGCTCGGCCAAGATACGCACCTACAACTATCCCCAGGGGCGCATCACAGACCACCGCATCAACTATACAATATATAATCTCCAGGCCTTCATGGACGGCGACATACAGGACGTGATAGACCAGCTGACCATAGCCGAGAACGCCGAAAAGCTCAAGGCCGCCGAACTCTGAAACAATATTCAACACATATTATATATATGACCCGCAACGAACTCACCGAAAACATCCGCCGCAAAGGCTCGTTCCTGTGCGTAGGCCTCGACACAGACATCAAGAAAATCCCGGCCCACCTGCTCGACCAGCCCGACCCGGTCTTTGCATTCAACAAAGCCATCATCGACGCCACAGCCCCCTAC